>DXWR01000122.1 GCA_019416775.1 Oscillospiraceae bacterium
TTCTATCCCCTTAAACCGGCAGGAGTTAGCGGATTTTTTGGCAGCGGACCGCAGCGCGCTTTCCGCCGTACTCAGCCGCCTGCAAAACGAAGGCGTTTTGCACTATCACAAAAATCATTTTAAATTTATGAATCGCACATCCCAATCTTATTTCGGGTTTCCTGCCAACCTTGACGGATAAGCCGGATCTCGATATAATAATGTAGGAAGTTTGAATAGAAGGACGGGAGCTATTATGCGCACAGCACAGATCCACCGTGTCACCAAAGAAACGGATATTCAGGTCAAATTGAATCTGGACGGCAGCGGCAACTGCCACACCGATACCAGCATTGGCTTTTTTGACCACATGATCAACGCCCTCACCATGCATTCCGGCATAGATCTGGATTTGAAGGTGGTAGGGGATATTATTGTGGACTGCCATCATTCGGTGGAGGATGCCGGGATTGTGCTGGGACAGGCTTTTGCCAAAGCGCTGGGGGATCGAAGCGGCATTACCCGGTATGGTCACGCCTGGATCCCCATGGATGAAGCTTTGGCTCGAGCGGTATTGGACATTTCTGGACGGCCTTTTTTGGTGTTTGACGCTTCGTTTACCGCCGATGCGGTAGGGGATTTGGACACTCAAATGGTGGAAGAGTTTTTCCGGGCCTTTGCCTTTCAGGCAGGAATCACCCTGCACATCTGCTGCGAATATGGCAAAAACGATCACCACAAGATCGAAGCTATCTTCAAAGCGGTGGCCCATGCCCTGAAAATGGCCATTGCTCCCCTGGAGCCGGGAAAGACTTTGTCCACCAAAGGCGTGCTGTGACAGCGCAAGGAAGTTTGAAAGGGAGTGGAAATAGATGATCGCAGTGATTGACTATGGAGCGGGGAACCTGTTCAGCGTGAAAAATGCTTTGGAGTACCTCAAACAGCCCTACGTCATTACCAACGACATCCACCAGATCCAAGCTGCGGATGGTTATATCCTGCCAGGCGTAGGGGCTTTTCCCTTTGCCATGAAGCAGCTCACCGCAACCGGCTTGGTGGAGGAAATTAAAAAGCAGGTGCAGCAAAAACCCTTGCTGGGAATTTGTTTAGGGATGCAGATGCTCTTTGAAGAGAGCACTGAATTCGAACTAACCCAAGGGCTGGGTTTGATCCCCGGCCGAGTGGATCACCTGGTGGCGCCGGGACAAAAGATCCCCCATCTGGGTTGGAATCAGCTGGAACTGGAACAACCGGACAATCCCTTGTTAAAGGGCGTGCATCCCAAAGACTGTGTCTACTTTGTGCATTCCTATATGGCTTTTACGCCCAAAGAATATATCGCCGCTTGGTGCGATTACGGCGGCGTACAGGTTCCGGCCTTGACAGTGAAGGGCAATGTATACGGCTGCCAATTCCATCCGGAAAAGAGCGGCGAAACCGGGCTGGGCATTCTCACCAACTTTTGCAAGCTCTGTCAAGGGAAGGAGGAAGCATCATGCTGACGAAGAGAATCATTCCCTGCCTGGATGTCCGAGAAGGAAAAGTTGTAAAGGGAATTAACTTTATAGGAATCAAAGAGGTGGGCGACCCGGTAGAATGTGCCAAGGAATACAACCGCCAGGGCGCCGACGAAATTGTTTTTCTGGATATCACTGCTACTCACGAGCATCGGGGCACCATGCTGGATGTGGTGGAACGCACCGCCAAGGAAGTGTTTGTCCCCTTGACGGTGGGGGGCGGCATCAACTCCATCGAGGACTTTAAGAATACCCTTCGGGCCGGAGCAGATAAGGTAAGCGTCAATTCCGCTGCAGTGAAAAATCCCCAGTTGATCTACGACGCCGCCGACCAGTTCGGCAACCAGTGTGTGGTTTGCGCCATCGACGCCAAACGGATTGACGGCAGCTTTCATGTAGTGGTTCACGGCGGCCGGATCGACACCGGTTTGGATGCCATTGAATGGGCCAAAAAAGCGGTGAGCTTGGGGGCAGGAGAAATCCTCCTCACTTCCATGGACACCGACGGCTGCAAAAACGGCTTTGACCTGGAGTTGCTCAACGCGGTGTGCGATGCCGTCAATGTGCCGGTGGTGGCCAGCGGTGGCTGCGGCAGTTTGGAGCATTTTTCCCAAGTCTTTGAAGAAACCAAAGCGGATGCAGCTTTGGCAGCCAGTTTGTTCCACTATCGGGAACTGACGGTGGGTCAGGTGAAGGAACATCTGCGTCAACACGGCATTCCGGTGCGGATGAATCGATAAAGGAGACAGTATGGATTTCGATCAGTATTTTGTAAAAAGTGATTTGATTCCTGCCATTGTGGTGGAAGAGAGCACCGGTCAGGTGCTGATGCTGGCCTACATGAATCGGGAAAGCCTGCAAAAAACGGTGGAAACCGGATATACCTGGTTTTGGAGCCGTTCCCGGCAGGAGCTGTGGAACAAGGGCGCTACCAGCGGTCACCTGCAAAAGGTGAAGGAACTGTATGCAGATTGCGACAACGACACCTTGTTGGTGAAGGTCGAGCAGATCGGCGCCGCCTGCCATACCGGCCATCATTCCTGCTTTTTCAAGCAGCTGCTGCCGGTGCAGCGGGAATTGGAAGAGTAAGTAAGCAATTATTTGGAGGAGGATATTCCAATGGAACAGAATTGTGCCGCCTTGGCGGAAATGTATGAAGTGGTAAAATCCCGGAAAGGGGTCCATCAGGAAGGCAGCTACACCTGCTACCTCTTTGAACAGGGATTGGATAAGATTTTAAAGAAATGCGGCGAGGAGTGCGCCGAAACCATTATCGCTTCTAAAAATGAAAGCAAGGAAGATTTGGTGGGGGAGATCAACGATCTGCTGTATCATCTGCTGGTGCTGATGGTGGAAAAGGGCGTTACCATGGAAGAAGTGATGGCGGAATGCGATAAGCGCAGCCAGAAGATCGGCAACCTGAAAAAATTCCATCAAGTGGACAAGCAGAGCTGAGCGACGCCGACAATGCAGAGAAAAACCTGGTGGATTGCAGGCGGCATTTTGCTGCTGGCTTTAATTTGTTCCATTGTGATCTACTTTGCCCGCACCTGGCAGTATCAGGACTGGGTATCTACACCCGGCATAGTGACCGGCATTCAGCACTACAGCGGCAGCAAACACAACAACGCAAGCCACCGCATTTACTTTGCGTTTTCCGTGAATGGGAAAACCTATCAAGGAAATTCCCTTTACGCTGGCATTTCCACCGATGTAACCGAAGGGGAGCAAACAGAGGTTTGGTATAATCCGGAAAATCCCAACCAATCCTCTTTTCGCCAGCCAAGCCCCGGCCTGGACCCCTATGGACCCTGGTTCTTGGCGATTCCGGCGGTGCTGCTGGTGCTTGGATTGGGGCGGAAGCGGAACAGTAAACTTTCTTAACGAAAAGCTTTTTAGGCCGCTTCCATGTAAAGCTATTTTAC
>DXWR01000123.1 GCA_019416775.1 Oscillospiraceae bacterium
GGAACAGTCTGTCACCGTAGTGGCTGATCTGTACGATGCCGTTTGCCAGGAATTTGCTTACCGCGGCGGCTACTTCCTCAACGAAGAAGAAAAGGAAAAACTCCGCGCCACCATGTTCCCCAATGGCGGTTCCATCAACGCTAAGATCGTGGGACAAACTGCCGTGACCATTGCCAAGATGGCCGGCATTACCGTTCCGGAAAACACCAAGCTGCTGATTGCCCAGATCGAATCCACCGATCCCAGCGAAGTGTTTGCTCGGGAAAAACTGTCTCCTGTGCTGGCGATGTTCAAGGCGGAAACCTTTGAACAGGCTCTGGGCATGGCAGACCGTCTGGTGCGGGATGGCGGCTTCGGCCACACCTCCGTGCTGTATGTGGACGTGAACCAGGCTGAAAAGATCCAAGAATTTGAAGACCGGATGAAGACCGGCCGCATCCTGCTGAACACCCCTGCGGCACAGGGCGGCATCGGCGATATTTATAACTTCAAACTGACTCCCTCCCTGACTCTGGGCTGTGGTTCCTGGGGCGGCAACGCCACTTCGGAAAACATCGGGGTCAAACAATTTTTGAACATCAAGACCGTTGCGGAGAGGAGAGAGAATATGCTGTGGTTCCGTGCGCCGGAAAAGGTGTATTTCAAGAAGGGCTGTATGCCGGTAGCGATGAAGGAATTGCAGACGGTGTATCACCGGAAAAAAGCCTTTGTGGTCACCGATGGTTTCCTGTTCAAAAACGGGTTCTTGAAGCCGGTCACCGACCGCTTGGACGAAATGGGAATCACCTACACCACCTTTGCCGGTGTACAGCCTGACCCCACCCTGGCCAATGCTCAGGAAGGCTTGAAGCTCATGCGGGACTTTGAGCCGGACTGCATCATCGCCTTCGGCGGCGGCTCCGCCATGGACTGCGCCAAGATCATGTGGGTGATGTACGAACATCCGGAAGAAGACTTCCAGTCCATGGCCATGCGGTTTATGGATATCCGGAAGCGTGTTCACACCTTCCCCCGGATGGGCACCAAGGCCTTCTTTGTGGCCATTCCCACCTCCTCCGGTACCGGTTCTGAAGTCACCTCCTTCGCCGTCATCACCGACCAGGAGACCGGCATCAAATATCCTCTGGCGGATTACTCTTTGATGCCCAACATGGCCATTGTAGATACCGACAACATGATGACCCAGCCCAAGGGCTTGACCAGCGCCTCCGGCGTGGACGTATTGACCCACGCTTTGGAAGCCTACGCTTCCATGATGGCCACCGACTATACCGACGGTTTGGCCCTCAAGGCAATGAAGAATGTATTTGAATATCTGCCCCGTGCTTACAATAACGGCAACGATGTAGAAGCTCGTCAGAAGATGGCGGACGCTTCCTGCATGGCTGGTATGGCCTTCAACAACGCATTCCTGGGTGTCTGCCACTCCATGGCTCATGAGCTGGGTGCTTACCACCACCTGGCTCACGGCCTGGCTAACGCTTTGATGATCAGCCTGGTGCTGGAATACAATGCGGCGGAACAGCCGGTAAAGATGGGCACCTTCCCGCAGTATCAGTATCCTCACACCCTCCATCGGTACGTGGAATGCGCCAACTTCTGCGGCGTGTTCGGCAAGGATGATGCGGATACCCTGAAGAAGTTCATCGCCAAGATTGAAGAGCTGAAGGAAGCCGTTGGGGTCAAGAAGACCATCGCCGACTACGGCGTTAAGGAAGAAGACTTCCTGGCTACTTTGGACGAAATGTCTCGGAATGCGTTCGATGACCAGTGCACTGGCAGCAACCCCCGTTACCCCCTGATCAGCGAGATCAAGGAAATGTACCTGAAGGCTTACTACGGTAAGGATTATCAGGCCAAAGTGGAAGCGGCTCAGGAAGAAAAAGCCGAGGCTTAATTTCCAAATAAAACAACACTTGTTGCAAAGCCAATCACCGTTTCGGAAGAGCGGACGGAGCGGCTGGCAAACAGGTTGAGAAAACAGCGGGCAGGGAGCAAACCACTTCTTGTCCGCTTTCTCTATGGTTTAAAAAGACAGCAAATACCGTCAAGGACGCAACACAAAGCGCTTCTCCTTGACGGTGTTTTTCATGGCTGTATCAGATTAAAATTGAGGTTGATACTCGAAAACCGCAAAACTATGGTTTTTCCATTAGATCGATTGGTTGACAAATTCAATATTCACATCGCCGTTATTGCTGGACACAGTTAGGTTTTTTTCTCCTCCTTCTTTGCTGTCCGGCAGGTTGTTCTCCCCCTTTTTGCTTTCGCAATGGATGGAAAAATCATCATAGCCTCCCACAACGGCGCCGGAAATATTACCGTTTTTCACGTCCAGTGTTAGGGCGCTGCCTACCGCTAAGTTTCCAAAGGTAATATTGCCTCCATTGGAGGAAATGCTGATACTTCCGGTTACAGCCAATGCCGGAAGGGTGATGTCTTCGTTTGTGGTAGATAGGGCAAGGTTATCCAACAGTGCGTTGGGGATCTGCAATGTTATTTTTCGGTCTTCCTCCGAGGGCTTTCCGCCAATATAATCGGTCCAGTCTTTGCCGGTTGCGCTTGCCATGGTCAGCACATTTTGATCGGAAACGGAAATGTCGTAATACTCTTTGCTATTTTCAGAATATTGAATATGAACTTGTTCATCCTGGGACAGAGACACTTCGATTTCCCGATCCCGCACATCCAGATTGATTTCCTGAACTTGAGTATCCGGTGTGTAGCTTTTTTCCTCAAACGGTTCGCTGTTGTTGGAGCAGCCCGCCAAAACAAAGCTGCTCAACACAAGACACAGTGCAAGTGAAATGATTTTCTTCATAGTAATTCCTCCATACTTGATTTTTTCCCGACTCTCAGTACGGCTGCTTGGCCGTACCGCCTGGTTGCTGCTTTTTCTACAATCATGCAGCCACTCCTCCAAACAACATTGACATAGGGATTGCTTGTGGCAATGTCCTATGCTAAAATGAATTATAAACCTTTGTGTAACACAAAGGTCAATAGGGGAAGAATGGAATGAAGAAATACTTTTCGGTAGGGGAAGCTGCCAAGGCTGTCCATGCCACCAGTGAAACCCTGCGGCATTATGACCGCATTGGATTAGTCAAACCCAGCAAAAAAGACGAATGGACCAATTACCGCTACTACACCGAGCAGGACATTGTTCGGTTGAATACCGTGCGGGCATTGCAGCTGATGGACCTGCCGTTGCAGGAGATAAAGAAAGTTTTAGAATATGACGATCTGGAAAAAATCGTGGAGTTTTTAGCGCAGGCGGAGAAAAAAGCGGATGAAAAAATTGCAGCGCTGCAATATAGTAAATCCAAAATCCAGTCAGCAAAAGCGGACTATGAAAGAAAATTGCAAGGGCAGCAAAAGCGCAACGGCACCTTTCTCCGCCAGATGCCGGAACGGGTGATTTTGCTTTCCGATACCTTGGAAGTACCAACCCTGGAGAATCTTTGGAACTACCTCAGCCATTTCTACGATAAAGTGACGCCTGCCTTCAAGGAGCAGTTTTACTTTGAGGATTTGGCTGGCATCTATACTGAAAACGGAATGGCAAGGCTTTTTGCCGTCTGTGTTCGTTATGTGGAGATCGAAGGATTGAAGGTGCTGCCAAAAGGAAAGTACCTGTGCGCCAGCTGTACGGAAGAAAACAGAAAAACTGTATTAGAGGAGTTACTCTATAAAGCGAAAACAGAGTATGGTGCGGACCCGACCTTTACCGTGCAGCTCATTGTGGTGTCCGGCATTTTGCAGTGGAATTATGAAGTTCAGATATATGTGGGCGGTTGAAATACACTGCGACGAAAATGCTTTGGCTGCGGATCCTTTCTTCGGTAAAATCCAATAAAAGCGGAGCCGCCGGAGGAGAAAAACCAAACTTATTTTTTAAAACAAGCGCTTGGAGCAATCCGAGCGTTTTTTGTCGAATAGGAATA
>DXWR01000124.1 GCA_019416775.1 Oscillospiraceae bacterium
AGATGTAAAATGTCGTATGCTAGAAAAAATTAGGGGTCGGATTGTATTTGCTGCATTGGTAAAAGGCATTGAAAACTCCTGGTTGCTATGAGAATTCAAACAAGGAGCGTGATTGCATGGAAAAAAAGAAGAAGATCGTCCTTCTCTGTGCCATTGCAGCGGTGATTGTTGTGATTGGAGTGGTGCTGTGCGTGGTTCTGCTGAACATCCAGCCTTCCGACCAAGATCAACCGGCCGACGTGAACACCAGCACGGTTTCCGGCGGCGAATGGCTGCAGGATCCTGACCAGCAGCAGGAGGAACCTTTGGAACCCACTGCGGAAGAAGGAGAGGAACTGACCGGAACCAGCAAAGAGGACAGCTACAGCATTCCTATGAGTGACCTGTACACCTTTACCGATCCGTCAGACATCAATTTTGATACCCGCTATGTGTTGTACGGCGGAAGCAGTTGCTCCATGGCACGGGGATTGAGTTCCCAGGGCTTTTCGGTAGAAGGCGCCTATGAGATCTTATACACTTATCAGGGGAAATGTACTGGAGAATACAAGTGCTATGTGCTGAGCAGCGAAGCGGATGCCATTAAAGCTTACAATTATTTGAGCCAGTATTATTACGGCGACGACACCCATTGTGAACGTCACGGCGATGTAGTGTGCATTGTCAATGATGGGGATTATGTTCAGAAAACCTACATCGACTTTTATTACCAGCAAAATGCTATTTCCTCTCCTACAGCGGAAGCTTATCTGGGAATGGGATTTTTCTTCAACGGCATGAGCCCTTATCACGGTTCTGCGACGGTGCCTTCGGCTTCTACCGGAACCACTCAGCTTTCCGGCTCTGCCGGGCTTCCTTCCATCGGGTCGCCGGTTCCCGTTCCGCCTCTGGAGCCGGTGGGCACTGGGGAAGAAAATTTTGTCCTAAAGATCAGTGACCGTTATACCTTTACCGATCCCGCGGGATTGGATTTTGACACGCGGTATGTGCTTTACGGGGACGGCAATTCCAGCTCCGTGGCCATTGTCAACCAGCAGGGCTGCCATGTGGTAGAAATGTACGAAGTCCTCTATGTGAAAAACGGTAAAGCTGTGGCGGAGTACAAGTGTTACCGGGCGGCGGATGTGGCCAGTGCTCAGCAAATGGCAAATCTGTACAGCGGTGTGGCCACGCAACATGAAGATGTGGTGCTGATGTACAGCGACCAGACCAGCTTGGAACAGTTGATGGGGTACTATGTGCAGTTCGGCGGCATGTCCGAAGCCACTCCCACTGCTTATCTGCAATACATGATGGCTTATGAGGGCATGGTGCCCTACCAAGGCACTACCGTTCCGGAGCCGCCGGCAGAAGAAAAACCGGTGGATCCCACCCCCGGAGGAGATGAGGAGACGCCCACACCCGGTGGGGATGACGACCAACCTGAAAAGCCCACAGAAGGCATCCAACTGGGTGACAGCTATGTATTCACCGATCCGGACGGAATGGATTACGACGCCCGGTACGTACTTTACGGAGATTCTTCCAATCCCTTTGCGTCGCAGAATGGAGCAGAGGAATATTATGTGATCCTCTATGCCAAAGACAGCGCTCCCTTGGGAGAATACCAGTGCTATGTCATGCCGGACGAAACCAGCGCTGCGGCTTTGGTTGAGAAGTTGGGTGAGTTTTACGACACCTCCCTTAGTCAGGGCAATGTGGTAGTAGTTGCCAACAGC
>DXWR01000125.1 GCA_019416775.1 Oscillospiraceae bacterium
GGGTGTTGCTGTGGGTGTTGATCAGCTGGGCGCCTGCAAACTCATGGAGGGCGTGGCGGCACTGGCCCTGGGCTTTAAACTGCACATAGATGGTGTGGATTTCTTTCGGGCGGCTGACATTGGCCACCAGAGCAAACTGCACCGGCACCCGGATCTCCCCCAAAGCGGTGAAATCCTTTTCCAGCAGCAGATCTAAGGTGCTTTGGACGTAGCCGTCTAAGGTGTTTTCCAAGGGCAAAAGCCCGCAGCAGCATTCTTCCCCCACCGCTTCGGCGGTTTCGTCGATGGTGGGGTAGAACGCAAGCTCCAGGTCCAACTGTTCCCGCTTGAGATATGCCTTTGCCGCACTTTCGCTGAAGGTCCCTGCCGGACCCAGCACTGCCATTTTTCCTTTCATCCGCCCTTTTCCTTCCTTCCCGCCGGTTTTGCTTTCTTTTAACATAGCATACCGGTGGAAAAAAAGCAAGGCAGGGTTAGCTGTGGGTCTGGATATAGCTGATGGGATCCACCCATTCGTCTCCATAACGCAGCCCTAAGTGGAGATGGCTTTGATCGCCGATTTCGATCTGTGCGGTGTTGCCCACATACCCCAAGGTTTGTCCCAAGGATACCTGGTCGTCCACACTGACTTCCACATTGGCGCTGACTCCCATATAATAGGATACCGCCCCGTCGCTGTGGGATACGGCCAGACAGACGCCCCAAAGGGGATCTTCCTCTAGTTCCACCACGGTGCCGTCGGCAACGGCCTTCACCGGCGTCCCTTCTGCCGCGGCCAGATCCGCGCCGTCGTGGGTGCGCCATTCTTTTAGGGTGTTGTTCTTCACCAGTTCCCCGCCGGAGAAGGAGTTGACCACTTCGCCGTCCAAGGGCATGGCGTAAACCGGCGCTTGGTTTTCGGTCACCGGCACCTCTGCCTGGGTGTCATTGGCCGGCTCAATGGGAATTTCTTCGGCTTGGATTTGGGTTTGCTGGGTTTGCTGGGGTTGGGTTTGGGGCGTTTCCTCTTGGATTTGCGGATCCGGTTCTTCCAGCAGCAGGGAGGTGCCGTAGACCCCAAACAGCACCGCTGCCCCTACCGCCAGGATCGCTGCGCCCAGGGCTGCCGAAAACCCGATTCGGCTTTTTGTGGAATGTTTCATAGGTGAGTCCCTCCTGACGAACATGACAATGGAAATGTAGGGATAGTGTTTGCGGTTGGGGGAAACGATATTCATCCCGGAAGAAAAACCGGGGATGGGAAAAATAGAATCGACAAAATTTTCCCAAAAGTAATCAAGATACCTTAGGCTTGCAGAAAAATACCATGGAATGTGGAAGATCCAGCCTTGACTTTCTATCAACTCCGTGAGTATAATAAGGGTTATAGTCCGATTTGGAAACGGACCAATGTGAATTGGAGGCAAGAGCAACTATGAGCAGAGTATATAATTTCAGTGCCGGCCCTTCCATGCTGCCTCAGGCAGTGCTGGAAAAAGCTGCCAGCGAAATGTTGGATTATCAGGGAAGCGGTCAGTCCGTGATGGAAATGTCTCACCGCTCCAAGACCTATCAGGCCATTATTGATGAAGCGGAAGCTTTGCTGCGGGAAGTGCTGAACATTCCTGACAACTACAAGGTTCTGTTTTTGCAGGGCGGCGGCTCCACCCAGTTTGCCATGATCCCTCTGAACCTGAAGAAGAACGGCAAGGCGGATTACGTCATTACCGGTCAGTGGGCCAAAAAGGCTGCGGCGGAAGCAAGAAAGTATCTGGATGTCAATGTGGTTGCCTCCAGTGCCGACACCACCTTCACCTACATTCCCAAGCTGGATCCCGCTACCTTCTCTAAGGATGCGGACTACTTCTATATCTGCTTGAACAACACCATCTACGGCACCCACTACAGTCCGGAACAGCTGCCGGATACCGGAGACATTCCGCTGGTCACCGATGCTTCTTCCTGCATCCTCAGCGAGCCCATGGATGTGTCTAAGTTCGGCCTGATCTTTGCCGGCGCCCAGAAAAATATGGGCCCTGCCGGTGTCACCGTGGTCATCATCCGGGACGATCTGATCCGGGAAGTGCCGGAAACCGTCCCCACCATGCTCACCTATAAGACCCATGCCGACAACGGCAGTATGTACAACACCCCGCCCTGCTATTCCATTTACATGGTGAAGCTGGTGCTGGAATGGCTGAAAAACGACATCGGCGGCGTGGAAAAGATGCACGAAATCAACAAGGCCAAGGCGGCTAAACTCTATGAGTTCTTGGACAACAGCAAGCTGTTCAAGGGCACCGTGGAAAAGGACAGCCGCAGCCTGATGAACGTTCCCTTCGTCACCGGGGACAAAGACCTGGACGCCAAGTTTGTGGCGGAAGCTGCCAAGGCCGGTTTGGTGAACCTGAAGGGCCACCGCACCGTAGGCGGTATGCGGGCTTCCATTTACAACGCCATGCCCATGGAAGGGGTCGACGCTTTGATCGACTTTATGAAGAAGTTTGAGGCGGAAAACGCTTGAGTCACCGAAAAAAGAGAGAGTGGTTATATCATGTACGACATCCTTTTGATGAATAAGATTTCTCCTGCTGGCCTGTCCCAGCTGGATCCGGCTCAGTATCACTGCGCCGATGATATTGCGGCGCCGGACGCCATTATGGTCCGCAGCGCTTCGCTGCACGAAATGCAGTTCAATCCCAAAACCAAGGCCATTGCCCGTGCCGGCGCCGGCGTCAATAACATTCCCTGCGACGAATGTGTGAAACAGGGGATCGTGGTGTTCAACACCCCCGGCGCCAACGCCAACGCCGTGAAGGAATTGGTGATCCTGGGCCTGCTCATCGGCTCCCGGAAGGTAGCAGACGCTTTGGCTTGGGCACAGGGCCTGAAGGGCAACGGCGACCAGGTTGGCAAAATGGTGGAAAAGGGAAAAGGCCAATTTGCCGGTCCCGAAATCCAGGGTAAAACTCTGGGCGTAGTGGGCTTGGGCGCCATCGGCGTGCTGGTGGCCAATGCCGCAGTGGCTTTGGGTATGAAGGTGCTGGGTTACGACCCCTATCTGGGTGTCAAGAACGCTTGGAGCCTGTCTCCCTCCGTCACCCACGTAGGCAGCTTGGACGCCTTGTTTGCGCAAAGCGATTATATCACCCTGCACATCCCCTTTACTCCGGAAACCAAGGACACCGTCAACGCCGAAAGCATTGCCAAGATGAAAAACGGCGTGCGGATTTTGAACTTTGCCCGTGGCGCTTTGGTGAACAGCCAGGACATGGTGGCGGCTCTGGAAGAAGGCAAGGTGGCTAGCTACGTCACCGACTTCCCGGATGATACCGTCTTGGGTGTTCCCGGTGTGGTAGCCATTCCTCACCTGGGCGCTTCCACGCCGGAAAGTGAAGACAACTGCGCTACCATGGCAGCACAGGAATTGAAGGAGTATCTGGAAAACGGCAACATCACCAATTCCGTAAACCTGCCCAACGTGTCCAGTCCCAGAACCGGCGATCTGCGGATCTGCGTGATCCATGAAAACGCCAAGGGCATTATCGCTCAGATCACCACCATCCTGGGTGACAGCGACCTGAACATTGAAAACATGGTCAACGCCTCCAAGAAGGAATACGCTTACTCTATCTTCGACATCACCGGCACTCCTACCGGCGATGCGCTGGATCAGATTGCAGCGGTTCCCGGCGTCATTAAAGTCAGAACCATCTGATTGACCCCAGTAACTTTATCGTACCCTCAAAACGGCCCTTTGCCTGCTTGAGGGTACTTTTCTTTTTTCGGACAAAACAGCAAAGCCGCCGGCATTGGGCGGCTCTACTGCAAAACAAGAGAGGAGAAAACATTATTTAAACATAGAAGTGAGCAAAAGGAATGGTTCGTCTGCCGGCGGGAAGCGGTGCCGGCCGCTTCCCAGGTCCCGACAGTAACATTTATCGTAACGGGATCTCATGGGATCCCTTTGTTTTGTTCTGGCTATAGTATAACGGGAAATTTTGAAGCCGGTTTGGCAAGGGTGTGGAGAAATTTTGAAAAGCCGGTAAAAGGATTGTGTACAGCAAAAACCAAGCCGGTGTTTTACAAAAAAAGCCGCAGCTCCGAAAAAAGGAAAGCTGCGGCCGGGATTATTGTGCTTGGCTGCGGTATTGCTGTTTGATTTCATTAATTTTGTTTTGCTGGACTTCTTCCGACGGGTACCAGCCTTTGGCGGCCATTTTGTCGTAAAGATTGCTCTGCATTCCCAAGGAATCGGTCAGCGCCTGCCCAAACGCCTGGTGGACGCTGAAGGTGGAGGATTCCATGGTGCCGTGCAGAAATAAATCGCAGGCTCCTTTTTCCAGCTGAAGCAGGTTTTCCATTAAGTTGCGGTCATCCATTGTTACCCCTCCTTACAGCAGGTTGAAAAATGTTTGAAAGATCTGCTGATGCTTTTGGGCCATCTCTTGCACACAGGACTTCAATTCCCCGTCCTGAAGCTGTGCCGCCGTTTCTTTGCACTGGGTCTGAAAGTATTGTTCGTGGCCCAGTGCGTCCTGTAGATAGCATAATTCTTTTGTGGTCATTGTGTTGCCTCCCCATACCAGGATGTTGTTAGGATCCCCGTTTTTTCTCCTGTCATACTCGGCGGCGGCTGGAAAATACTTTCAAAAAGGGAAGGGGAGTTCTTTTGAAAAAAATGAAAAAAAGGTATTGACAACCTGCAAAGACCATGGTATAATAATCGTCGTTGGCTCACAGGAATACAAAATGAGCCCAGAAAAAAGAATGATTGGGATATCGCCAAGCGGTAAGGCACTGGATTCTGACTCCAGCATTCCGAAGGTTCGAATCCTTCTATCCCAGCCACGTCGGAGCAGGTTTCACTGCTCCGATTTTTTCTTTTGAAAAAATCAATCGCACGTTTTCCTGCTCCTCCTTTTCCCCAAAAAAGAGGGCTTTTTTGGGGACCCCACCCCTTCGGGGCAAAGCAGGTTTCACTGCTCCGATTTTTTTATACAAAAAGAGTGTTGGCACACATCGACACCAACACTCTGAAAATCTACAAAACTCTACCACTTAGCAGAAATAAAACTTTATGGCTCTATTATAATGTTAGTATTTCATTTTGTCAATGAAAATAAAGAACTGATAAACAATGGTGGTTTTGTCGTTTTTTACAATACAAAGTTCTCATG
>DXWR01000126.1 GCA_019416775.1 Oscillospiraceae bacterium
GCTCAGGACCACGAGATGGACATCTACGAAAACATGAAGAACCAATTCATGGAACAGAATCCTGAAATTGGTAACGTAGAAATCCAGCGCAGCCAGCAGGATGGCTATGCCACCAACGTAACCTCTGCTCTGGCAGCCGGAACCATGGCTGACGTGTTCTATGTAGAACCTGCGAACATCGCTCGTTACGTAGAACAGGGCCAGATTGCTTCCCTGGAACAGTATCTGGATGAAGAACAGCAGGCCGCTATCGACGATATCTGGCCGGACGCTGTGAACGCATTCCGTTACGATTCCGCCACCAAGACTTCTGAAGAAGGCGACCTGTACGCTCTGCCCCATGACTACTCTGCTTTCATGTATGCGTACAACAAGACTTTGTTTGACACCAAGGGCGTTGCTTATCCCGACGCCAACGAACCCATGACCTGGGATCAGTTCCGTGAAGTTTGCGCTCAGCTGGTGACCGAAGACGAAAATGCTCCTACCTGGGGCTGCGCGATCCCCACTGAATTCTTCTTCCCGCAGATCCTTTACGGAAATGGCGGCCACTTCCTCAGCGACGACATGAGAACCGTCGACTGGGTAACCGCTGACGGTTCTTATCAGCAGGAATTCCTGGATTCCATGAAATTCCTGCAGGGTCTGGTAGCGGACGGCTACGCTCCCACTCCCGCTGAAGACGCTGCCCTGGGCGTTTACAACCGTTGGTGCTCTGGCCAAATCGGCTTCTACCCCTGCGGCACTTGGGACGTTGCGAACTTCAACAACCCCGAAATCGTTGGCTTTGAATGGGATTTGACCTACTTCCCCGTAGGCCCCAACGGCACCTACACTGCTGCTCGTGCCGGTACGGTTGGTTACGCTGTGTACGCCAACTCTCAGCACGTTGATGCGGCGGTTGCCTACATCGAATTCATGTCCACCAACCTGGATGGTCAGAAAGAACTGGCTACCGGCGGCATCCAGCTCCCCAACCTGATGAGCTACGCCAACGGTGAATTCTCTGATCAGCTGACTGACGGTACTATCCAGTACTGCGACAACTACCAGGTAGCGTTCAAGTACATGGGCGGCGAAAATTCCGGCACTTCTCCCAATGGCATCGGCTATCGGAACGTAATGCCCGAATTCTTCTACACCCCCACCACTGCTTGGTGGAATGGTTCTGACGGCTTCCTGATTGACTTCTCCACCTTCTTGGAAGGCTCTGTTTCTGCGGAAGATTATATGACCAACACTGCAGCTACCTGCCAGGAAGCTCTGGACACCGCTTGGGAAGAATATGAACTCGCCATCGGCGGCTGATGATTCGCATTTCTTAAGCTGCACTTGGTGTAGTGAAGGAAATTAGTTGAGAAGACTGGCTGCTACCACACAAACGGTTGGCAGCCAGTTTTTATAAAAGGAGTGTAATAGTATGGCAACTAAGCAGAAGCATAAGCTTAGTCGAGCCGCCAGACAAGAGGAACGGGCCGGTTTGCTCTTTATCTTGGCCCCGATTGTTGGGTTCCTGTGCTTTATGCTGTTCCCCATCTGCTTCTCCATCGTACTGAGCTTCCAGAGCTGGACTGGTATCGGAGAGATGCGGTTCGTGGGATTCCAAAACTTCATTGAGCTCTTTACCACCGACACCTTCTGGTACTCCCTAGGCAATACTTTCTTCTATTTGATTGGTATTCCCATCGGCATGATCATCGCTCTGTTTTTGGCCATGGGCATGAACCGGAAAATCCCCGGTGTACGTATCCTCCGTACTGCGTACTACGTCCCCGTTGTGTCCTCCCTGGTTGCGGTGGCCGTACTGTGGAACCAGATCTACACCCAGAACGGTCTGCTTAACAACGTGCTGCACAGCTTGTTCGGCATTGACGGCCCTGCGTGGTTGTATGATGCCGGCACTGTAAAATGGGCTATCATCATCTTTACCGTTTGGAAAGGCGTGGGCGGCACCACCGTGCTGTATCTCGCCGGCTTGCAGAACATCAACCGTTCCTACTATGAAGCGGCTGAAATCGACGGCGCCAGCGGCTGGAAGCGGTTTACCCGCATCACCTTCCCGCTGTTGACCCCCATTTCGTTCTACATCATCATCACCACCATCATCGGCGGTCTGCAGATCTACGTGGAAATCAGCGTGTTGGCAACCAACGCCCGTGACTTTACCAAATCAGCAATCACCGTTGTGTACTACATCTACGACGTCACCTTCAACCAGATGGCTGGCGCCCGGATGGGTTATGGTGCCGCAATTTCTTGGGTCTTGACCATCATCATTCTGATCGTCACCTTGATTCAGTTCAAGGTTCAGAATAGATGGGTCTATTCTGCAGAGTAAGGGGGGAGAATACTGTGGCTAACAAAAAGAATGGCTCCACTGGCGAAGTGCTGAGCACGAAAGCAAAAGTTGCAAATGTAATTATCATGGTATTCCTCTTCGCGGGCGCAATTATCATGATCTTCCCCTTGATCTACATGGTCCTCATGAGCTGCATGACCATTAACGAAACCATCGCAGTAAACTTCGTATGGTTCCCCTCTGTATGGCACTGGGAAAACTACGCGGAAGTGGCGCAGGATCCTCAGTTCTACAGCGGCGTGTTGAACTCCATCATTGTGGCAGTTCCCACTTTGGTCATTGGCTGCTTTACTTCCTCCTTGGCTGCATTCTCCTTCGCGAAACTCCGTTTCCGCGGCAAGAATGTATTCTTCCTGTGCTTGCTGGCAACCATGATGATCCCCTTTGCATCCATCATGATTCCCCAGTACGTTATGTTTAGTAAAGTCGGTCTGTTGAGCACTCTGCTCCCCTTGATCCTGCCCGGCGCTCTGGGAAATATCAGCGTAATCTTCTTCCTGCGGCAGAACCTGGCCGGCATCCCCAGCACTCTGGTGGAAGCGGCTTTGATCGACGGCTGCGGATACTTCCGTATCTACTACGCCATCTTCCTGCCCTTGATGAAAGGCGCGTTGGCAACCCAAGCCATCTTGTGGTTCATGGGTATCTGGAACGACTACCTTGCTCCCCAGGTTTTCGTTGGTCGGACTCAGAGACTGTACACTTTGCAGCTGGTCATCATGCAGTACTTTGAAAACAACAAGACTGTTGCTGACTACCCCATTATCATGACAGCATCTGTGTTTAGTATGCTGCCCACCTTGATCCTGTTCTTCATCTTCCAGCGGTTCATCATTGAATCCGTGGCATTGAGCGGTATCAAGGGCTAATCAAAACCCATTGCAGCAGACGCACTGCTGTAAACAGACGGCGTATGAGCTTGCGCAGTGCAGCCCATGCGTCGTTTTGTTTTACCGACATAAGGAAATGAGGTATTGTATGAAACAAAAATCTCTGTTCAAAGGTCTTGTGGCACTGACTCTCAGCGCTGCCATGCTGCTGAGCGTCACGGGATGCGACGACAACACCACCCCTTATCAGGCGAATGACACCGATCTTTCTTCCCTCAGCGTCACCGAGCCCAGCCCCTTCTATTTCGGCACCAAGGATCGGGATGTGAACGGTTTGGTGGAAGTCCATGACCCCTCCACCTTTAAGGATCCCAACAGCGAATACTACTACTGCTACTCCACTGACTCCACCATGAGCGGTAACCCCAACCGCGGCATGGGCATTCAGATCCGCCGGAGCACCAATTTGACCGATTGGGAATATGTGGGACACGCCTTGGACGACGCCTCCATCGAGGAAGCACGGGTACTGCCCGATGGCTCCTATAACACCGGTTTCTGGGCGCCCTCCATCACCTATGTGAATGGGGAGTACCGCCTGTACTACTCGGTGTCTACCTTTGGTGCAGCAACCAGCCGGATCTACCTGGCGGTTTCTTCCAGCCCGGAAGGCCCCTTCACCAACCGGGGCTTAGTGGTGGATACCTGGAAAAACACCTCCGGCAGCGGCCCCAACGGCATTGACCCCTACTATGTGGAGGACAAAGACGGCAAGCCCTATTTGGTGTACGGTTCCTTCTTCGGCGGCATCTACATTAAAGAGCTCAACGAAGACGGTACTGCGGTGGACAACGACACCTCCGGCCTGCTGCGGGCCTATTACGGCACCCGGATTGCGATTCGGGAAACCAATGCTTTGGACGGCCCGGAAGGCGCCAGCATCATCTACAACGAAGACACCGGTTACTACTACCTCTTCTTGAGCTACGGCTATCTGGGGGACACCTATGACATCCGGGTGGCGCGCAGCGAAGAGATCACCGGCCCCTATGTAGATTACCAAGGCAACGAAATGACCGCCTCCGGCGTAGTCACCACCGGCACCAAGCTGGCGGCCAGCTATCAGTTTACCGCTTCCAGTCCCGGCGGCGGCGATCAGCCTGAAGTGCTGGACTCTTGGAGCTGGAACGGCTTCATCGGTCCCGGCCACGGCGAACCCTTCTACGACGACACCACCGGCACCTGGTATTTTGCCAGCCATGTCCGGGACGGCGCCGAAACCTATAAGACGGTGGACAACGGCCAGGATACCTGGTATATGCACTACCTCTGCATTCGGGAGCTGGTCTGGGTGGACGGTTGGCCTACCCTCAGCCCGGAAATGGTGTACCCCAACGAAGCCACCGGACAAACCGTGTCCGGCAGTCTGCTGGAAGGCAACTGGGAAACCCTGAAGTTCGACAGCGTTCAGAATGACATGGTGTACTCGGTCCACAGCGAGCTGGGCAAGTATGAAAACGGCGGCGGCACTGCCACCATCGGCGGCGAAAAGGGCAACTATACCTACAACGAGTCCGACGGCAGTTTGGTGCTCACCTTGGATAACGGCACCACCATCAATGCCAAAGTCCTGCCCTGCTGGGATTTCGAAAACTGGAAGGTCAGCATGGTATTCACCGGTATCGACAATAATGGCGTCACACACTGGGGCAAATTCTGTTAATTTGACGACTTGCATCTGGGAAATGACTCTGCTACAATAGCCCGGAAGCCGAAAAGCTTACCAGGCGCTTAAGACAGAATGCCTGCGCGGCGAGGTTTCGGCTTCGCCGCGATTCTTTTTTCCCGGAAAGGAAGTATTAGTTATGTCTCCTTTGGAGAAGCTCCGGTTGCCGGAGCAGCCCCCTATGAAGAAATTAGGGGTGTACGACCGCAGCAAGAATCCCACCTTTGAAAGCCATGACCCCGGCCTGATGAAGGACCCGGTAACCGGCTGGTATCTCTCCTATTGCACCGACTCCAAGCCAAAGCAGGGCATTCCCCTTCGCCGCAGCCGGGATTTAGTTCATTGGGAAGATGTGGATACCGTGTTGGATGAGGCCTCCATTGAACAGGCCAAGCAAAACGGAAACCGCAAACCCACCCCTAGCTTTTGGGCTCCCTTTGTGGAATACACCCACGGGGAATATCGGATGTATTATTCCTCCACCCGTGCCTTTGGCAGCAGCGAAAGCAAAATCTGGCTGGCGGTAAGCCAGAAGCCGGAAGGCCCCTTTGTCAACCGGGGCGTGGTGATGGACACTTGGGACACCGACGACACCCTGCCCAACGCCATTGACGCCCATATTGTGGACACCCCCCAAGGGGAGAAGTACATGATTTACGGCTCCTTCTTCGGCGGCATCTTTGCCAAACAGCTGGATCCCCAAACCGGAATGCCGCTCAACGGCAATGCCCGGGATCTGGGTACCCTGCTGGCCCGGAAAGGCCACAATACCGTGGACGGCCCGGAAGGGGCGGCGGTGATCTACAACCCGGAGGAAGAGTACTACTACCTGTTTTTGTCCTACGGCTGGCTGGGTGACGGTTACGACATCCGGGTGGCCAGAAGCCGGACGGTCACCGGCCCTTATG
>DXWR01000127.1 GCA_019416775.1 Oscillospiraceae bacterium
CAATAGCAGTATGCTGTTATTGATCGTGGGCGCTTTGATCGCCATGGTGGTCCTCATTGCCGTGGCAGCGGCGGTTGTTTTGCTGGTGCTTTTCGTAAAGCGGAACAAGATCCGCTCCTATCGGGTGGATTTACAGCATTACAACAATCAGTCCTCCAAAGAAATGCTGATTCAGGGCAAAACCCCGGCCGAAGCCCTGCAAACCGCCCGGCAGGCCGGGTTGATCCCCTCCGGTTACCGGGTGGTTTCCCTGCGGGAAGTGGGGAAGGAAGGCCAGGATCTGCTCCACGACGCCGCCACCGCGGCGGTGATTACCTCCATCAATAATGTGGCCAATCAAAATATGCCCCATCTCTGGTGACGGCGTTTTCCTCCTGTTCCGTTCTCCCGGTGCTGCCGTGCAGGCCGGGGGAATTTGTTTTGTTTGGATCACGGAAAATAGAGAAAAATGCGGCAACCTGTCGGAAAAAACAGGAAATCACACCGGCGAATTTTGCACATTGCCACCCTTGGGAAAATATGTTATACTGAAAGCAAAACAAAGAGAAAACCGGGGAGACCCAAGAAAGGCGTCGTGTTATGAGGATTGCAATGTTTACCGAGTCCTACCTGCCCTACATCAACGGGGTAGTGACCCATGTAAAATCGCTCAAAGACGGATTGGAAAAGGCGGGGCATCAGGTGCTGATCGTCACGGTGGATGTCAATGCCCGCCACCATCATTTGGAAGGGGACGTGCTGTACTGTCCCGGCAAAGAGCTGAAACGGCTTTACGATTACGGTTTGGCCAACCCCTTCAGCCGCACCCGGTTTCGGATCATCCAGGAGTTCCACCCGGACATCATCCATATCCACACCGAATTTGGGGTGGGGCTCAGTGCGGTGCGGATCGCCCGGAAATTACAGATCCCCTATGTGTACACCCTCCACACCATGTATGAGGATTACCTCTACTACGTGGCTCCCAAGCCCTTTATCCCCATGGTGCGGATCATGTCCCGGCGGTACTTTAAGTATTTCGCCCAGCACAGCCAGGCGGTCACCGGCCCTTCCGCCAAGGTGCAGGAATACCTGGACGAATGCCATGCAGACCGGAAGGTCAACGTGGTGCCCAATCCGGTGGAGCTGGACAAGTTCAGCCCGGATAAGGTGAACTGGGACCATGTGGCCCAGCTGAAACAGCAGTACGGCTTCCGGGAGGGGGAGATGATCGCCGGTTTCTGCGGCCGTCTGGGCCGGGAAAAAAGCGTGGACGTGCTGCTGGATTACTTTTCTCAGCAGGTCAAGCGGGAAGACGGCGTTAAGCTCATGATTATCGGGGACGGCCCCTCCCGTCCCGAGCTGGAGGAGCTGGCACAGAAACTGGGGATTGACGACCTGGTCACCTTTGTGGGGGCGGTGGACCACAATGAGATTTTGGATTACTACGCCTGCTTGGATGTGTATGTCACCGCCAGCCTCAGCGACACCAACTCCATCTCCATGCTGGAGGGCATGGCCACCGGTCTGCCGGTGCTGCACATCAATGACCCTCTCAATGCCGGTCAGGTCCAGCCTGGGGTGAACGGCTTCATCTACAAAGACGCCGAGGAACTGTATCAGCTGCTGCTGGATCAAAAGCACCGCACCCCCCAGGAGCGGAAGATCCTCAGCGAATCGGTGCGGCAGTCGGTGCAATCTTCCGGGCAGGAAGCCCTGGCCAACTATCTGCTGGCCATCTATCAGCAGGTGGAAGGGGAGGGATCTTCCCGGAACCGTTCCCATCTTCAGGTCATCGAGGCCCAGGGCAAAGAGCTGGAACAGCGCTTTTTCCAAACTGAACGCACCCTGCGCCGGAAAGCAGCCCGGCGCGCCGCCCTCAAGCGAAGGAAACAGCGCAAAGAATAAATCTTTTTCCATGTCCCGGCAAAGCCCGATTCGCTTCAAAAAATAGGCGTTTTGAACATTTCTCCCGGTATTTTTTGATTAAGATGGAGAAAATTGAAATTTTATCTAAAAAGCCATTGAAT
>DXWR01000128.1 GCA_019416775.1 Oscillospiraceae bacterium
GCTGGCCAAAAAAATCGCCCAGATGCGGATCTTTTCCGACGACGCCGGCAAGATGAACCTGTCCCTGGAACAGGTGGGCGGGGAAGCCCTGGTGGTGAGCAACTTCACCCTGGGCGGCGATTGGCGAAGCGGCCGGCGCCCCAGCTTTATCCGTTCCGCCCGGCCGGAACAGGCGGTTCCTCTGTATGAGTATTTTCTCCGGCAGCTGGGGCAGTATCCGATCAAGAGCATCCAAACCGGGGAGTTCGGGGCGGATATGAAGCTGCATCTCATCAACGACGGCCCGGTGACCATGATGATGGACAGCCGGGTGGAAGGAGTGTAATTATGGAGATTGTATCGGTAAAGCTGGGTATGATCCAGACCAACTGCTATTTGGTGGGCACCCAGCAGAACAATGCCGTGGCCATCGACCCCGGGGACAATGCCCCCAAAGTGCTTTCTCTGCTTCAGGAGAAGGGCTGGGCCCTGCAAAAGATTCTTCTGACCCACGGCCACTTCGACCACGCCATGGCGGTCAATGATTTGGTGGCAGCCACCGGGGCTCCGGTGTATATCCACCAGGAGGATCAGGAACTGATCACCGACGCCAAAAAGTTTTACGTCTTCCATCAGCCCTTTGGGGAATTTCATCCCATCTCCGCCATTTCTTTGGAGGACGGCCAAGACATTGTCCAGGATGAGCTCACCTTCCACTGCATCCACACCCCCGGCCACACCAAGGGCAGCTGCGTCTTTCTCTGCGGGGACACTATGTTTAGCGGGGACACCCTCTTTGCGGGAAGCTGCGGCCGCACCGATTTTTACGGCGGCAGCCACACCCAGATTCTCCAGTCCCTCCACAAGCTGGCGGACCTGGCGGGGAATTACCGGGTGCTTCCCGGCCACGATGAGGAAACCACCTTGGACTACGAACGAAAAACCAATCCTTATTTAGGAAAGATGAGCTATGACGACTTCTTCTGAACCCACACAAAACCCTGCCTTCCATCACTTTGAGATCACCTTGGTGCTGGCGGGCCACGACTACAAATATGAAACCGAAGCCACCGCAAAGATCTTTCTCCCCTTTGTCCGGTTTTCCTTCCTCTATGAGGACCGGCTGCCGGAAGGGGAGTACGTCTACACCAAGCTGGAGCCTGCCGGGGAACAGAACCGCTTGACGGTGTCCCTGAATATCCGGGACAAAACCTTGACCCGGGACCGGCTGGTGGACGCCGGCTTGGACAATAAGGAAACGGAACATCTGCTGGCGGAGCTGCTATACGACACCTTTGTGGAATTGACCGGCGTGACCCCCCAGTGGGGGACGTCCACCGGCATCCGCCCGGTGAAGACCATGGAAAAGCGGCTGGCCGCCGGGGATACCATGGAGCAGGCCCAGGAGTATTTCCGCACCCGCTTCCATGCCGGGGAAAAGAAGATCGCCCTCTGCACCACCATCGTAAGGCAGCAGCGGCCGATTTTGGCCAAGAACCGGCCGGAAAGCGTCAGCGTCTACATCGCCATTCCCTTCTGTCCCAGCCGCTGCCGGTACTGCTCCTTTGTCAGCCATTCCACCGCCGGGGCCAAATCCAAGGCGCTGCTGGCGGAGTATCTGGAAAAGCTGCTGGTGGAGATCCGGCTGCTGCGGGATAAAATTCAGCAAAACCACCTTCATCTCCACACCATTTACATCGGCGGGGGTACCCCCACCACTTTGTCCGCCGCCCAACTGGACCGGCTGCTGGAATGTGTGGAAGAATGTTTCCCGGTCCGAACGCTGGAGGAGTTTACGGTGGAAGCCGGGCGGCCGGACACCATTACCCCGGAAAAACTGGCGGTGATGCGGGCTCATGGAGTGAACCGGGTGTCGGTGAACCCCCAGAGCTTTCACGATGAGGTGCTGGCTCTTTCCCAGCGTCCCCACACCGCCGCCCAAGCCATCCAGGCGTTTGAGATGGCCAAAGAAGCGGGCTTTGAGGTGGTGAATATGGACTTCATCGCCGGACTGCCGGGAGATACCTTGGAATCCTTCCGCCGCTCCTTGGACACCGCCATTGCCCTGGATCCCGGCAACATCACCGTCCATACCCTCACCATCAAGCGCAGCGCCGATTTGTTCGTCCAGCAGCAGTTTGATCTTTCCGGCGGGCAGATGCAGGTGGGGGAGATGGTGGAGTACGCCTACGACGCCTTGACCCAGGCGGGGTATCTGCCCTACTACCTCTACCGCCAGAAAAACACCTTGGACAACCTGGAAAACGTGGGCTACGCCAAACCCGGCATGATCTGCGCCTACAACATCTACATGATGGATGAGGTACATTCGGTGCTGGCGGCCGGCGGAGGCGCCGTGACCAAGCTGATCCGCCCCGGGGAAAAGAAGGTCCACCGGATCTTCAACCATAAGTACCCCTTTGAATATGTCACCCGGTTTGACGAACTGCTCCAACGCAAGGAGGAAATCGACCGGTTTTACCAAAACCAGGAATAAAATTGGACAAATGTTCATAAACTATTCTTGCATCTGAGACAAAATCTAGGTATAATGAAGCTAGAAACATTTTCCGGAAAGGAGTCTTACCCATGGGACTGGATGAAATTAAGGACGTCGCCAAGGATTTTGCCGATAAAGCCGTGACCAAAACAGGAGAAGTGGTGGAGGTGTCCAAGCTGCGGCTGGAGCTTTCCAAGCAGCAGGGCCGCCTGCGGGCTTTGTATCAAAAGCTGGGCAGCAGTGTTTACAGCATGAAGGAAAAGGAATATGAGGATCCGGATCTGATCGACCATCTCTGCCAGGAAATCAAAGCCAACCTGAAGATCCAAAGAGATCTGAAGGCGAAAATTGCCGGGTTGAAAAAGATGAAGGTCTGTCCGGTCTGCGGCAGCCGCAACCCCATGGAAAGCGTCTACTGCAACCAGTGCGGTTCCCGGATGAAGCAGGAC
>DXWR01000129.1 GCA_019416775.1 Oscillospiraceae bacterium
ACCTGGGGATTGATCTGTACCAGCATGGAGCCGTAGGCGGTGAAGTTGGGCTGGTAGTAGCCGAAGTATCCGCCGAAAACCAGGCAGAGGCAGGCGGCCAATCCGGCCAGGCTGACCATGGACTTTTTGACCCAGCCGACCTCTGCTTTGGGCTGCTGGAAGGGGATGATCTGACTCAGCTGCTGGCCTACCTGATAATTTTGGTTGGCAGCTTTGAGAAACCGTCCCTGTTCGTCCAGCACTACCACATAGGCGGGATGGGTTTCCATAACAAGATAGCTCACGGCGTCACCTCCTGGGAACGGGTCAAATGGTAAAGATGTCCTCGAATGATTTCGTATCCATTGGTAAAAGCCAGTAAAATGGCCACCAAATAGCTGCGGTGCCGCTCCATGGTTTTGACCTCCACCTGGGATAAGGCGGACAGTTCCTTCATGGGCAGCTTTTTGGTTTTCAGCAGCTTTTCCAAGGTTTCGGGATGGCTTCTGGCGGCGGAAAGTACCTTTTGACAGGCAGTCAGGGTGCGCTGCTGTTTGGGACAGTTTTCCGCAATTTGAGAAAAGGAGAGGCCGAAGCTGTCTAGCTGCTTGCCGAATTCCTCAATTTCCTGCCGGCTGGCCTGGCGCAGGGTCAGGGACTGGATCTCGTCTTTTTTCTGGGGCAGGGTGTCCATCAGTCTCTCGCTATCTTCGTCCCCGGCAGGAAGTTCTAGGGAAACCGTCCCCCGGTGCCGCTTTTCTTTGCGGTAGTGGTCGATCAGCCGGCTGCGGATGGTCCGGGCGGCGTAGGAAAGGAAATTGCCCCGGTGCTTTTGATATCCCAGCAGCGCTTCGTAAAAGGCCAGCATGGCGATGCTTTGGTGTTCTTCCTGCTGGCTGTGGGTGGCTCCGGGAGAGAATCGCTTTGCTTGGGAAAAGATAAAATTTTGATATTGACGGATCAGTTGGTCGGCGGCTTGGCTGTCTTTTTGGGCGGCGGCTACCTGTTGGACCAGTTGATGTTCCTGTTGGGAGGACACAAAAAGTCCCTCCTTTCTCCTTTTTAGAATACGCAGCAAAACCGAGATTTTAGGGGTCGGAAAGTCTTTTCCCACTTTCTCTTGTTTTTCGCCGGGAATCTTCACTTTACTTCCATTCCTTACCAAAATACCATATCTCCAGAGGTTTGACAAGGGCTCTTTTCAAAAGTAAAATGATTGATTGGATTTTCCCCGCCGCTGCCGTATAATAGAGAAAAAACAGGAAAGGATGACAGGATAGATGATTTCCTTTGCGTTAGGACAGAAAAAAATACAGATATTTCCTAGCACTCTGCCGGACCGTCCGGTGATCTATCTCAACACCTACGGACCGGAAGGGGAAGAGGTTTGCCAAGCCCTGGACCGGTTGGACTGCCCGGAATTTACTCTGGTGGCTGTCAGCGGGTTGGACTGGAATCACGATATGGCACCCTGGGAGATTCCGCCTATTTCCAAAAACGATACCCCCTGCACCGGCGGGGCGGATGACTTTTTGCAGCAGCTGCTTGGCCAAATCCTGCCTCAAGCGGAACAGCAGGTTTTGGGGATCCCTCCCTGGCGGGGGATCGCCGGGTACTCGCTGGGAGGGTTGTTTGCGGTGTATGCTCTCTGTCGTACAGAAGTATTTTCCCGGGCAGCCAGCATATCCGGCTCTCTGTGGTTTCCGGGAATCCAAGAGTATCTTTTTTCCCATCCTTTCAAAACTAAGCCCAGGCGGCTGTATTTTTCTCTGGGCAGCCAGGAGGCAAAAACCCGCAATCCCTATTTAAAAATGGTGCAGCAGAACACCCAGGAAATCTACCGCTATTATCTCAGCCAAGGTATCCACACCGTATTTGCACTCAATCCCGGCAACCATTTTGTCCATGCCGTGGAGCGGACGGCGGCGGGAATCCGCTGGATCCTGGGAAATGAGTGAAGGCAGAATCCCTGAAGAACAGCTCGTTCACAAAAAAGACTTGAATTTCCCTTTCGTCTGCAGTATGGTTAATTTATGGTTTTCCAGGCGATTTTGCCTGGGGATACTGCAGAAGGGGTTATGAATTATGCTTCAGATCGAACAGATCCACAAACAGTACCGAACCGGAAATTTAGTGCAAAAAGCCTTGGATGGGGTCAGTCTCAATCTTCGGGAGAACGAATTTGTGGCCATTTTAGGCCCCAGCGGCTCCGGTAAAACCACGCTGCTGAACATTATCGGGGGCTTGGACCGCTACGACAGCGGAGATTTGATTATCAACGGCATCTCCACCAAGAAATATAAGGACCGGGATTGGGATTCTTACCGCAACCACACCATCGGCTTCGTGTTTCAGAGTTACAACCTGATCCCCCACCAGACGGTGTTGTCCAATGTGGAGTTGGCCTTAACTATCTCCGGAGTCTCTAAATCGGAGCGTCGAAAGCGAGCCAAACAGGCCCTGGAACAGGTGGGGCTGGGGGAACAGCTTCACAAAAAGCCCAACCAGATGTCCGGCGGGCAGATGCAGCGGGTGGCCATTGCTCGAGCGTTGGTCAATGATCCGGACATCCTGCTGGCGGACGAGCCCACCGGCGCCTTGGACAGCGAAACCAGCGTGCAGGTGATGGAGCTGCTCAAAGAGGTGGCCAAAGACCGGTTGGTGGTGATGGTGACCCACAACCCGGAATTGGCCCAGCAGTACGCCACCCGGATCGTCAAGCTGAGGGACGGGAAAATCCGGGCGGACTCCCACGAGCTGACTTTGGAGGAGCACACTCTGGAGAAGCCCAGGCACGAGAACATGGGAAAGTCCTCCATGTCTTTCCTGACAGCCCTCTCCTTAAGCTTTAACAATCTGCGGACCAAGAAGGCCAGGACGCTGCTGACGGCC
>DXWR01000013.1 GCA_019416775.1 Oscillospiraceae bacterium
ACCAGCACAATGACCAGTCCTCCGCCCTTTCGCACGGCCCCCAGCCGCACGTCGAACACCGAGCCGCCCTGGTGGAGATCCATCCGCCGGGGCTGGTGGTCTTCCAGGGTTTTTCTGGCCAAATCGCAGAGCTGAGGGGAACGGGTATAACACACCAGATCCTGACCGTCCGGAAGCGTTTCACAGTCAAAGCATTTCCGGGCAGCATGGTTGATGGTCAGCACCTTTACCTCTGAATCAGTGAGGATGAAGCCTTCCTCCATATTCACCAACATTTCATCAATGCGGCGGCGCTCCCGTTTATATTTCTGCACCGTCTCCTCCACCTGCTGAGACAGCCGCAGGGTAGACTGGGCAATGGGAAGCAGTTCGTCGTATTCCGGGGGATCGATCTGAATCTTTTCCCCTTCCCCGATTTTCAGCATCTGCTGACCGATTTCCTGTACCGGACGAGTCACGCTTTTTGCAAACCGTCCCGCCAGCAGCAACGCCACCAGCAACGCGCCGGCAAAGCCTACCAGCAAGCCGGGAAGCAGCAGCCAAAAGTATTCCAACACGCCGTTGCTGGGCTGACTCAGCCGGAGGATATTGTCGTCTTCGGTACGGACGGCGCCGTAAAGCATGGTTTCCTGGGTGGTGTCGGATTGACGCAGGGAGGTTCCACTGCCGGATAACCGGGCTTCCTCCACTTCGGGACGGGATTCGTGATTGTCCAAATCCTCCAATTCCGCAGCAGTATCGCAGAGCACATCCCCATCGGGATCAATAATGGTAATTCGAGTGCCTTCCGTTAAATCGGCACAAAGGGTTTGACACTGGGCCAACAACGCACCCTCCCAATCCAAAGCGTTAGCGCAAAGCCGGGCCTGGGTGAGAATTGCCTGTTGCTGTTGCTGCAGCATTTGGTTGGAAATCGCATACCCTACCACCAGCAAACTAACCGCCAATGCAATGGCCACTGCTGCTGTAATACAGGTAAAAACAGCCCGCTTCAAAGGGCATCCTCCTTTTCTTTATAGTTTCTCTCTACTAACTACTTTGAAAAAAGACAACGCAAAACCACGTTCTCGTTAATCAAATCAATCCAGAAGAAAGATGAGAACGTCGTTGTTGCGTTTGTCCAAAAAACCGGATTTCCGGAATCTATTCCAATACAAAAGGATAAATGAGATTAGGATTGTCCACTGCCCAGGAAACGGTACCCCACTCCCCGGACGGTTTTGATATGGCCTTCTCCGGCTTTCCCTAATTTTTTCCGCAAAGACTGAATGTGAATATCCAAGGTCCTGGTTTCCAGGTTTTCATATCCCCACACCGTGCTGAGCAGTTCACTGCGCTCCATGACACGGTTGCTGTTTTCCATCAGGCATTGCAGAAGGCTGTATTCTTTATGGGTCAATTCCACAGGACGGCCCTCCACCGTTACGGTATGAGTCGCGGGATCCAGCACCAGATCGTCACATACCAGGCGGGTTTTGCCCCCGCTGGCAGGCATCTGAGCCCGGCGCAGCAGGCTGCGCACCCGAGCGGTCAGTTCCATCACCCCGAAGGGCTTGGTCATATAATCGTCCGCTCCGCTGTCCAATCCCACCACTTTGTCCAATTCCGTATCTTTGGCGGTGAGCATCATCACGGGAATCTGCATCAAGCCCGGCGCCGAGCGCATCCGCCGCACCGCTTCCACGCCATCCATCCCGGGGAGCATAATGTCAAACAAGCACAGATCCGGCGGGGTTTGTTCCATGGAGAGCAGCGCTTCCTCTGCTGTCTCATAGCCTTTTACGGTGTAACCGCAGTTTTCCAGAGCAATGGTCAGCAGATGGCGAATGCCGCTGTCGTCTTCAATGACGTAGAGCAAGGGCATGATGTCAGCTTCCTTTCCGGGGATGGATTACAGTAATTGCTTATCGTGGATGGATCCGGTCTGGGCAAATTCCAGCCATTCACAGATATTCACTGCATGGTCGCCGATCCGTTCCAGATACTTAGCGATCATCAGAATATCAATGCAGTTGTCGATGCGGTCGGGCTGGTGCATCTGCTCTGCTACTTCAAATTTCACCTGGTTGAACAATTCGTCCACCTGATCATCGTCATCCATAACTTTTTTGGCCAGCTCGGCGTCGTTGTTGATGTAGCTGAGCAGAGCATCGTGAAGCATTGCCTTGGCGCAGCGTGCCATTTCAGGAATGTGATGCACCAAATGGAAGGCGTCCAAACGATCTTTGAAACCGCAGATCAGTTCCGCAATATCGGCAGCCTGGTCGCCGATCCGTTCCAGCTCGGTGACGATCTGCAGGGCGGCGGAAACGTTTCTCAAGTCGCTGGCCACCGGCTGCTGGCGAAGAAGCAGAGTAAAGCAGGCGCTTTCGATAGAGCGGCGGGCATCGTTAATTTCCGCATCGTTTTTGATGACCTCTTCGGCCTGCTTGGTGTTCTGGGTTTCAAAGGCCTGAATGGTTTCTTCCAGCGCGGTGTCCACTTGGCTTCCCATGGTGACCAGTTTCACGTGCAGCTGATCCAACTGCTGCAAAAAAGTTTCTCTAGGCATTGGTTCTTCCTCCTATACAAATCAGCCAAACCGGCCGGTGATGTAATCTTCGGTGCGCTTATCCTGCGGACGGGCAAAGATGGTTTCGGTATCCCCGATTTCCACCATTTCACCTACCAGGAAGAAGGCAGTGCGGTCCGCCACACGGGCAGCCTGCTGCATATTGTGGGTGACGATGGCAATGGCGTAGTTCTTCTTCAGTTCTTCCATCAGCTCTTCGATTTTCATGGTGGAGATGGGGTCCAAAGCGCTGGTGGGTTCGTCCATCAAGAGCAGTTCCGGCTGCACCGCCAAAGCGCGGGCGATGCAAAGGCGCTGCTGCTGACCGCCGGAAAGGCCCAGGGCAGATTTTTTCAAGCGGTCCTTGACTTCATCAAAGATAGCGGCGCCCTTCAGAGATGTTTCCACAATCTCGTCCAGTTGGGCTTTTTTCTTAATACCGTGAATCCGGGGACCGTAGGCAATGTTATCGTAGATGCTCATGGGGAAGGGGTTGGGCTGCTGGAACACCATGCCCACTTTTTTCCGCAGCATGGTGGGATCGCACTTGGGGGAGAAAATGTCTTCTCCATCCAGCAGAACCGTTCCTTCGATCTTCACATTGGCCACCAAATCGTTCATTCGGTTGAGGGTTTTCAAAAAGGTAGATTTGCCGCAGCCGGAGGGGCCGATAAAAGCAGTGACGCTCTTATCGTAGATATCCATAGAAACATCCTTCAAAGCGTGGTTATCCCCGTACCACAGATTCAGGTTCTTTACCTCACATTTTACCGTTTGCTGTTCCATAATTCAAGTCCTTTCTGGCATTCCTTCTCCAAAAAATTGGATATTAGCCTTCTGCACTGGTTTTCTTCGCGAAGCGGTTGCGCACCAATCCGGCGCAGATGTTGATAATAAGCACCAGCACGATCAGCACCAGCGCAATGCCGAAGGCATTGTCGGTGTCGTTGTTGGCGGTGTAACGCAGGTACATTTCCACTGTCAAAGTAGCGCCGGACTGCATGGTGTGGCCCAAGAAATCAGTGACCATATTGGAGCCGCTGCCTGCGGTGAAGATCAGCGCGGCACTTTCGCCCACGATACGGCCGATGGCCAGAATAACACCGGTGGCGATGCCGCCGATGGAGCTGGGCAGGATCACCGTGCGGATCATGTACCATTTGGTGGCGCCGATGCCCAGAGCACCGGAACGGTAGCTCAGGGGAACGGTTTTCAAGGCTTCCTGGGCGGTCCGGGTAATGGTGGGCAGGATCATCAGGGTCAAGGTCAAACAGCCGCAGAGGATAGAAGTACCCATACCCAAAACGTTTCCGAAAAACACCATGCCGAACAAGCCGAACAGGATGGAAGGGATACCGGACAAGGTCTCGGTAGTAAATTCAATGATCTTTACCAATTTCCCGGGCTTGGCGTATTCATTCAGGAAGATGGCGCTGCCAACGCCCAAGGGAGTGGCAATCAACAGAGTAATTACAATGATATAGAGAGTATTAATAATGTTGGGCAGAATGCCGTAGGTGCCTTGCAGGAAGGAACGTTCCCCTACCAGGAAGTTGGGGTTGGAAAGCAGCACCGGCACACCCCGGACAATGACATAGATGATAATTCCGGCGATCAGCGCCACAGCAACAAAGGCACAGACGATGATCAAAACCCGCAGCACCGTATCACTGGTGCGCTTTTTCTTTTTTAAGATGGAAAAGCCGTTGCTCAGATTGTTGTTGACTACAGCAGCAGTTTGAGTACTCATTCCTTCTCCACCCCTTTCTTCAAGACTACGTTCACCAGGATATTGATAATCATAATGAACACAAACAGCACCAGGCCGATGGTGAACAGCACTTCACGGTGCAGGCCGGAAGAGTAGCTCATTTCCGACACGATACCGGTGGTCAAGAAACGCACCGAGTTGAAGGGGAAAGGCACATTGGCCACGTTGCCGCAGACCATAACCACCGCCATGGCTTCACCCAAAGCACGGCCGATACCCAGCACCACGCCGGTGAGGATACCGCTCTTCGCTGCGGGGATGGTCACTTTAAAGATGGTCTGGATTTTGCTGGCGCCCAGGGCCAGAGAAGAAGCCCGGTAATGCTGGGGTACCGCCCGGAGAGAAGATTCGCTGACGTTGATCACCGTGGGCAGGATCATAATGGCCAGCACCAGCACGGCGGAAATCAAACTCTTACCGCCGGTCATCTGATGGTCTGGATCATTGGCAAAGATGGCGGCTTCAATGTCGTACATCAACGGGCAGAGGATGATAGCGCCCAACAAGCCGTACACTACGCTGGGAATACCGGCCAGCAGTTCCACACAGGGCCGCACAATGTTGGCCAGTTTGCTGTTGGCGATCTCTGCCAAGAACACAGCAGCCAACAAACCGATGGGAACACCGATGCAGATGGCCAGAGTGGTACCTAAAATACTGGCCAGAATCAAATAGGCGATACCGAAGCTGGGATCGTCTGCTGTGGGGCTCCAAACGGTGCCGAAGAGGATGTCCAGAATGCCCACTTCGCCCAGAGCCGGAGCACCGGAAGCAATCAAATAAATGGTAATCGCTGCCACTGCCAAAATAGCAATGATACCGCAGACGAAAAAGATAATAGTGGCGGTTCGTTCAATGGCCTTCCGGGATTGATTGACCCCCAGGATGGTGGTTTTACCGGAAGGAGCCACAGCCGGGTTGCTGGATTTGAGTTTCATGATCGGCTCCTTTTCCTTTCCCTTATCTCGCTCAAAACAGCCGGGAGAATGCTCTACCGGCTGTTTGAACAAAGTCGAGAATCGTTTTTTCAGGGTTTTCGGTGAAATGTGCTGTTCAAATTACTCCGCAGAAGGACCGTCCACAGTGATCAGACCGACCTGTGCTACCACGTCCTGGCCCTGTTCAGAGTAGATGAAGTTGAAGAATTCCTGAACCAGTTCGCTCTGCTCGGAAATTTCGCCCTTGGTAGCCATGACGAAGGGACGCTGCAGCGGATAAGTACCAGCCACAATGTTTTCTTCGGTGGCGTCCACGCCGTCGATCTGGATCGCCTTCACAGTGTCGTCCAGAGCATCCAGGGACACATAGCCGATGGCGCCTTCCGTAGAGGACACGGTGGTAGCAACACCGCCGGTGGAGTCCAGTTCCTGAGCGTATTTGCAAGCATCTTCAATGCCAAGCAGTTCTTCGAAAGCGCCGCGGGTGCCGGAACCGGATTCACGGCCAACCACAACGATAGCCATGTCGGGGCCGCCTACTTCACTCCAGTTGGTGACTTCGCCGGTGTAGATGCTGATCAGCTGTTCGGTGGTCAGGTTGGCGACAGAGTTAGAAGGGTTAACCACTACGGCGATACCGTCGATTGCAACCACGTTTTCCACAATGCCGTTAGCCTTTTCTTCGTCGGTCAGAGCACGGGAAGCGTTGCCGATGTCCACAGTGCCGGCGGTAACACCTTCAATGCCGGCGCCGGAACCGGTGTACTGAGCATCCAGAGTTACGCCGGGCAGAGCTTCCGGAACAACTTCCTTCAAAGCTTCGCAGAGGTTCATCATGCTGGTGGAACCGGTCATGGTAATGGTGCCGCTGACGTTGCCGCCTTCGGAAGTGCCGCTGGTAGTGCTGTTATTGGAGCAGCCGGTGAAAACAACTGCAGCCATTGCACCGCACATAGCCAGAGCCAGAATTTTTTTCATGTGTTTCATTGTAATTCCATCTCCTGCTTCATTTTTTGGTTTTTGTCTTTCTGACAATGCAGAGTATACCGGTTTTTCGGGCGATGTGAAACCATAAAGCAGTAAGACTTTTGTAAAATCCATGTAAAGTCGGCAGGTTTTCTTGGGTGAAATGCAAAGTACAGGCAAACTTTTGTGGAATTTTGTGAAATTTCAACAGGAAACAGCCATCCTTTTCCAAAATACCGGGCCTTGCAGTAATCGTCAATCCAGGTATCTGAACAGCAAACGCCGGCCGGAAGGAGAAACCCTCTCACCGCCGGCCGGCGTAAAACAGGAGAAAAAGATGATCCCGGTTCCATTTCATCCGGGAAAGAGGCGGGAAATTTCATGACTGCAGCGGGATGTGGGGGCTGTCAGATTGAATCTTTCCGTCGGACAGAACGATCTTCCGGCGGCAGTAATCCGAAACCCGCTGGCTGTGGGTCACCACAATGACGGTGATGCCTTCCTCCCGATTGATAGATTGCAGCAGATCCATAATTTGAGCGGAGGTGCGGGTGTCCAAGGAACCGGTGGGTTCGTCCGCCAAAATCACCGAAGGATTGCCCACCAAAGCACGGGCTACCGCCACCCGCTGTTTCTGTCCGCCGGAAAGCTGGCTGACCTTCTTTTTTGCCTGATCGGCAATGCCCACCCGCTGCAAAGCCGTCAGCGCCTTTTGCCGCACCTGACGGAATCTCTCCTTCCGATGGCCGAAAAGCAGGGGCAGC
>DXWR01000130.1 GCA_019416775.1 Oscillospiraceae bacterium
CTATAATAGATCCAGATTTTCATTTAGGAGAGATGTTCCATGGAGTCCAACCGGTTTCGCATTGCTCTGCTGCAAAAGACAGCGCTCCCCGGCCATTTTGACACCAATTTAAACGCCCTGCTAACAGCCATGCAAACCGCCAAGAAAAACGGCGCCGATCTGCTCCTGCCGCCGGAGTGCTTCCTTACCGGATATCACTTCCCCGTCACCAACCGGGACGGGATCTCCCAAAACAGTCCCCTGCTGCAAACTCTCAGCCAAACGGCTGGACAACTCCAAATCGGAGTGGTGGCAACTGGTTTTTCTCAAGGAAAAGTCAAGCCCAGAAACACCGCTTGGATACTGGACAAACAGGGACGGATTTTGATGCAATATGATAAAGTACACACCTGCGATTTCGCCGATGAGTGCTGTTTGGAGCATGGCGAAGAATTTCGGGTCTGTAATTTCCATGGGGTGAAACTAGGGGTCATGATCTGCTACGACCGGGAATATCCGGAAAGCGCCCGCGTACTGATGCTCAAAGGGGCGGAAATCATCCTGGTGCCCAACGACTGCGGTTCCATGGGGCCCAGATTACAGGCCCTCTCCACCAGAGCTTACGAAAATATGGTTGGAATTGTCATGGCGAACCCTCCGGGGGCAGACAAAGGCAATTCTTGTGCCTACTCCCCCATCTGCTGGGATGAGAATGGAAGATGTGTGGAGAATCAGCTTCTGCTGGCAGGTCCGGAAGAGGAAGGAATCTTTTACGTGGATTTTTACCTGGATCCGCTGCGGCGTTATCGAAGCCGGGAGATGATGGGAAACACCTTCCGCAAAGTCCAGGCATATGGACCGCTTCTTGATCCAACCGTAGAGCCGCCTTTTTGCCGGAAAAGGCAGGACAGTTGCAATGGCGGCGAAAACCCGCTATAATTTTGGTAGCTTAAACAAGGAGAGAAACCCATGAAAGATTTAGAAACCTGCCGCCGGGAAATTGACGACATCGACCGGCAGTTGCTGCAATTATTTACTCAAAGAATGCGGGTCTCGGAAGAGGTGGCTGCTTACAAAGTGGCTCATAATCTGCCCATTCTCAATGCCCAACGGGAGGAGCAGGTCATTGAAAGCAAACTAGCTTCTGCCCAGGAGGATTTAAAGCTATATACCGAATCCTTTTTCATTAACCTGATGGAAACCAGCAAATGCCATCAGATCAACCAAACCAAACCCGCCTTTACCCCTCCCTTCAGCCAGACATCCCTGGATCTGAACCATGCCGTCATCGGCTGCTACAGCAAGGATGATGCTTTAAAATCTGCCCTGCTCCAAGCCTATCCGGACTGTCAGCTGGTTTTGGAAGATCAGATGAAGCCGCTGCTGGATGGTGTACTGGCCGAGCGCTTTACAGCTGCGCTGCTGCCCTTTGAAAACGCCACGGAGGGATCCATGGATTGGGTGTACGAGCAGATGAGTTGGATCCCTCTGTACGTCAACCAGGTTTGGAAAGTGGGCCAACAGCGCTGCATTTTAATCTCCAATAAACTGCTCACCACGCCCGCCTGCAACACCATCAGCATCTGTATTAAGCTGCCGGACGTGCGCTCCGCCCTGAACCGGCTGCTGACCAAGTACTCCATCTACGGCGTCAACCTCACCAAGATCCGCAGCTGCCCGGACATCAGCAGCCCGGGAGAGATGGTATTCCACATCGACTTTGCCGGAAACTTCAGCCAGGAATCCATTCAGCGATTGTTTAACGATCTCAGCTACAACTATGC
>DXWR01000131.1 GCA_019416775.1 Oscillospiraceae bacterium
CCCCAACAGCCTGGCGCACCAATTTTCCTCCCTGCACCACGCAGAGAGTGGGGATGCTTTCAATGCCGAAGGCAGCAGCCAGTTCCCGCTGCTCGTCCACATTGACTTTGCCCACTGCCAGTTCCGGATGGAGCTGAGCAAACTGCTCCAGAATGGGGCTCATCATCCGGCAGGGGCCGCACCAAGAGGCCCAAAAGTCCAGCAGCACCGGACCGGCCTGGTTTTTCACTTGGGAATCAAAATTATCTTTGGTAATGGTTTGAATTGCCATAGAGAACACTCCTTTTCCTAAGTATGCCCCGATGGTTGGTTGCTTTTCAGGGGCCCTTGTTTTTCTATACTATACCAAAAAAGTATCAATAAATCAAGACCCAGTTGTGAACAGGGTGTAAATCTCAGAAAAGATTGGAAACCCCCTTGACAAGACTGTATCAACTGTATATACTGTTCATATACAGAAAGGAGCAATGGGATGACCATTTTGCTGGATAACCAAAGCGGGGAACCGATTTACCGGCAGATCGCGCAGCAGATCAAAGCCCAGATCCTGTCCGGCGTCCTGGTTCCTGACACCCCTTTGCCTTCCATCCGGAATCTGGCTAAGGATTTGCGGATCAGCGTCATTACCACCAAGCGTGCCTATGACGAACTGGAACAGCAAGGTTTTGTGTATACTTTAGCTGGAAAGGGCTGCTTTGTGGCCCCATTGAATCTGGAACTGCTCCGAGAGGAACACCTAAAACAGGTCGAATCCCATCTTCAGGAAGCGGTTCGGTTGGCGGAGACTTGTGGGCTTTCCCAAGAAGAATTGCTGGAAATGCTGCGGCTTTTATTGCAGGAGGAATGAACGATGAATGCCATCCAACTACATCAGGTTCAAAAGAACTATTCTGATTTTACCCTTGGGCCTCTCACCCTGTCTCTGCCCTCCGGCTGCATTTTGGGGCTGGTGGGGGAGAACGGCGCCGGGAAAACCACCACGATCAAGCTCCTTCTCAATCTGATCCGCCGGGACGGGGGAAAGGTGCAGGTGCTGGGGAGAGACCCGATCCAAAGCGGCCCTTCTTTAAAAGAAGAGTTGGGGGTGGTGTTGGATGAGGTGGGCTTTCCCGACTGCCTGACCCCCGGCCAATTGGAAAAGGTGCTGCGGCACACCTATTCCCACTGGGATTCCAACCGGTATCGCAGCTTGCTGCATCAGTTCCGCCTGCCGGAGAAAAAGCCATTTTCCGATTTTTCCAAGGGGATGAAGATGAAGCTGGGACTGGCTGCCGCCTTGAGCCATGACCCCAAGCTGCTGATTTTGGACGAAGCCACTTCCGGTCTGGATCCGGTGGTTCGGGATGAGGTGCTGGAATTAATCTATGACTTCACCCGCCAGGAAAATCATTCTGTCCTCTTTTCCTCCCACATTGTGGGGGATCTGGAAAAGCTCTGCGACTATGTGGCCTTTCTCCATCAAGGACAGCTGCTGCTCTGGGAGGAGAAGGACCGACTGTTGGAGGGTTACGGTTTGGTGAGCCTGCCCCTTTCCCAACTGGAGGTATTGCCCAAAGGGACGGTGCTGGGGAAGCGGCAAACCCCTTATGGGGTGGAGGTGCTGGTAAAAAAGGATCGTCTTCCCCTGGGATTTTCCGCTGCATCCGTGGGATTGGAAGAATTGTTTGTGCTGTTGATCAAAGGGAGGGAGACCCGATGAAGGGACTTTTGCTGAAAGATTGGTATCTGCTCTGCCGCCATTGCCGAGCTTACCTGGTGATCTTAGTGGTGTTTTTAGGAATCGGACTGCTTTCATCGGACAGCGTCTTCTTTTTGTACTATCCGGTACTGATTGCAGGGTCAATCCCTGTGACGCTGCTCTCTTATGATGGTATGAGCCGCTGGGAACGCTACAGCCGCACCTTGCCCTATTCCGAAGGACAGTTGGTGGCGGTGAAATATCTCATTTCCCTGTTTGCCGTGCTGGCCACCGCGTTGGTGACGGTGCTGGCCTGTAGCCTGCGGATGGGATTGCAGGACAGTTTGGATTGGATGCTCCTGCTGCAGATGAGCTGCGTGATTCTGGCCCTGGGCCTTTTAACTCCCAGCTTGATGCTGCCCTGGGTGTTTAAGTTTGGAGCGGAAAAGGGGAGGATTGTATTTTATATTGTGTTGGTGTTGTTGATGGTGATTTGCGGGTTCTTTGTGGGCTTTTCCAACAGCATGGCACTGAATCTTCCCGGCAACTTTGCCCCCGTTGGCCCAGTGACCTTGGGAGTGTGCATCCTGCTGTTTGCCGGATCCTGGGCGTTGTCCACCGTTTTTTCTAAACAGCGGGAATGGTAAAAAGATCTGCCGAAGGGTTGGGTTCCTTCGGCAGTTATTTTTGATGAATTCGGTATGTTTTGCTTTTATTTTTCCTGCTGCTTTTTGCGCAGGCTGTGGCGCATACAGTCCAACCGGCAGAGCTGTTCTTCCCGCCGGTGGATTTCATGGAGGGCAGATTTCCGCTTGGCTTCCAGGATTTCCAGCCGCCGGGACTCGGTGCCTTCCTGTTCCCACAGCAGCAGATATTCCTTCGTTTCTTCTTGGTTAAACCCAAGATCCTTCAAGGCAGTGATCAAGCACAGCCGCTCTAAATCCTGGTTGTCATATTGGGCTTTGCACTGCTGAATGCCCCAGGATTCGTACTCCTGGAGTATCTCCAAGGGGATCTGATACCGCCGGCTGGCTTCCTCTCTGGTCATGACACCGCTCCCTTTTCCGCTTTGTTTCGGTACTCTTATTGTACCTGCAAAGGGGGAGACTGTCTAATACTTAGTTTACATCTTCCTTCATTCCTGAAAGGTATTCCTTGGCCTCCTCCAAAAAAGCGGTGGTAGCGGGAGAAAACACCTGCACCTTTTTCCACACCAGCACGGTGCCGGTTTCCAGCTTGGGGGAGAGGGGGACGAACTGCAGCCCGTCAAACCGGCAGTCCAGCCGGATGGTGATGACGCATCCCAGGTGGTTTCGAGCCAAAATCGCCATGTTGTACTGCAAATTTCCGTTGGCAAAGGAATGGATCTGATCTGCATAGCTTCCAAACCAGTGGGATAACTCGTTTTGCACGCTTTCCCGTTGGGGAAGAATCAGCGGCACCCCAGCCAGATCCCTAGGCGTTACCGTCTCTTGCTGGGCCAAAGGACAGTCTTTGCTCACCAAGATGCCCCACTCTTCCTTCATGGGGGTGCGAAGGAAATCATATTTGGAGATGTCCACCGGTTCCTGCAGCAGACCTACATCCTAAAGCCCTTGCTCGATCCTTTCTTTGATGTTGTCAGAATGGCCGCTGTATAGTTCAAATTGTACCCGGGGATATTTCTGATGAAAGGATTGGATCAGATGAGCCAACACCTGAGAGCTTTGCAGTTCACCGCTGCCGATACATATTTTCCCGGTAAGTTCTTTTTCTTGATGACGCAGCTCCTCCTTGGTTTTTTCTGCCAAGGACACCAGTTCTTCTGCCCGGCGGCGCAGCAGCAGTCCGTCGTCGGTGAGGACAATCCGGTGTTTGCTGCGGGTAAACAGCTGCACGCCCAATTCCTCTTCCAGCTGCATTAACTGCCTTGAGAGGGTAGGTTGGGTGAGGTGGAGCAGGCTGGCCGCTTTGGTGATATTTTCTTCTCGGGCCACCATTAAAAAGTAGTTGAGCACTCGCAGTTCCATATACGTTCCTCCTGTTTTTATTATAACATGAAGGAATAGGAACAGGGAAGGGAAAACTTTCAAAATCGGACACAATTTTAGCGGGAAAAGATGATTTGACTGGTTTTCTTGTTTTCGTTCAAAAGGTATGATAAAATATAAAATAAGAAAACCGGGGCTCTATGGGAATCCCTTTTTTCACGAAAAAGCTTTCCATAGAATTCTCAAAAAGGACTTAGGTATGAAACACTCCCCTGCAAAAAAGAATCCATTGCGTGCCCTCCGGCGACTGCCCTGGTGGATCTGGCTGTTTTTGGCCGCCTGTGTGGCTCTGCCGGTGTCCACTTTGGGGGGAGTACTGCCGGTGCTGTCGGCGCTATGCGGTGCAGGCTTTTGTATCCGGGCGGCAATCTCCTTTCGGTTGGCTCTGTGGCAGAAGCTGTTAGCCTGCACTTTGGCCACCTTGGCTTGTTGGGGATTGGGATGGGGCTGCGTTTGGGTGATGTGGGTGTTGATGTAGAACAAGAGCCTTCCCGCGCTGTCCGCAGCCGCCATGAAATCTGTTGATTTGGTTTGGCTTTGCAAAGAAACCTTGTGAAAAAAGCGCCTTTTTCTGCTCTCTCAACTGTCTGGTTTTGGGAAAGCATTTTTCCCTATTTTGCCGATTTCGGAGTGCAGATAGGAAGGAATAGGAGCCTATTTTTTTTCGAAATACTATGGAAAAATCAGGAA
>DXWR01000132.1 GCA_019416775.1 Oscillospiraceae bacterium
GGGTAACCCGGCGGGTGAGGACGGCGGTTTTGCCGCTGCCTGCCGCCGCACTGACCAACAGGCTGCCGCCATCGGCGTAGATGGCGTCTTGCTGCGCCGGAGTGAGGGAAAAATCTGCCATAAGAAAACTCCTTGTCGGAAAGGTTTGGTTTTTTTCATCTTACCATTCCCCTTGTTCCCTGTCAAACCCATCCGCCGCCGCTTTTGTTCTGTTATTTTTCCATCCCATCGCCCCAAGAAAAACCTTCCTCTCTCTTTTCCCTTGCCCCCTGGAGTTGGGTATGCTATAATACTCTTGAAATTTCGTGAAAACAAGGAGGACTTCTTATGTTTTGCAGCAAATGCGGGACCCAGCTGCCGGACGACGCAGAGTTTTGCAGCAACTGCGGTCAGAAGGTAGAGGATACCGCCTCTGAATCGGCTTCGGCTTCTCAGCCGACTCCGACATCCGCTCCTCAGCCTGAATCTCCCTCTGCCGGCAACACCGCCGCCAAGGCGGAAGCCGCTGCGGATAAGATCGGCGCTGCCGCCGGTGTGGCCGCCGAAAAAGCAGGAGCCGCCGCAGAAGTAGCCATGGCCAAAACCAGCAACTTCTTTAAAACCAAATTCCTCCCCGGGGTGAAAAAGTACCTGAAGTGGATCATCCTGGGTGCGGTGATCGTGGTGGCCATCATCGCCTTCTTCGTCACCGGAAACGTCATGAGCAACCCTGCCAACGTAGTGACCGGCTTTGTGAGCAACATGGCCAACGGCAACTACGCCGCCGCCTTCGGTCAGCTGGATGTAGAGGAAAGCGAGTTCATCAACGGAGATCTGTTTGCCCAGTACATCAGCGAAGAGGGGACGGACTATTCCGAATACCGCAACTACCGGGTGATGACCTACAACGACTACGTCCGTCAGCAGGCCAGCCAGTACGGCTTAGACGGTATGTTGGACTCCTATCTGGAAGAGGAATCCAGCGATGGTTCCACTCTGACCTATGTGGCAGTAGCCCCCGACAATTCCGACGGCCTGACCTTCACCCTGAACAAACAGGATTCCAACTTCCTGCTGTTCTGGCCCACCTATAAGATCGATGCAGCAGATATGCTGGCTGATGCTACCATCTACACCCTCTCTGGCAGCACCGTCACCATCGACGGCATCAGTGTGCCTGCCGGCCAGGCGGATGAGGACACGCCGGAAGGCTGCGCGCCCTATACTGTACCCAGCCTGCTGTCCGGGGATCACGACCTGATGATCACCAACCCCTTAACCGAAGACTATGAAACCGAAATTTCCGTCTATGCCGGCTATACCCGCACAGTGGACGATTTGACCCTGTCGGAAGAGATGATCCAAGACCGGTTTACCGCCAGCCAGGAGCTGGTCAAGACCCTGGTCAACGGCGCCATTGCCAACACCGCCTTTGACGATCTGGGCGTGGCTGTCACCTCCGATTCCGAAGCTCTGGCCGACATTAAGGAAAGCTACGACGACCTGCTGGCCGACCTGCACGACGACGACGGCACCGGCTTGAAGAGCATCACCTTCACCGATTTCGAGGACACCAGTTACTACGACGATCTAGGTTCCGATTTGACCTACGACAGCCGCATCCGGTTCCGCTACGACTATGTGGCTACAGTAAAGGATTATGGCACCGACCAATTGAAGGACGAAGCCTCCACCTACACCCACTCCAGCACCTTCTCGGTGGAATACACCTACGAAAACGGCAGCTGGGTGCTCTCCGGCATCAACAATCTGTACGTTTCCTACTAATCCGATTTCGTCAACAACCTCATAAAAAGCTCCGCCGCTTCCCCACTTGGAGAGGCGGCGGTTTTCTTATGGTATCTGGCATCTGCCGGCCGTAAGCAGATCAGAACTTACCTTGGCCGGGGTGAAAGGGTTATTTTTGTTCCAGCTGAGCCAGCACATCCCGGTTGGACCTGCTTTCATAGCTTCTGCCCGGTCCGTCCTTGGCCCGGCAGAGGGTAGCATAATCACACCAAGTACAGGCCTTACTGCCGGCTGTCTCCACTGGTTGAGGGGCAATCTCTCCGGCAAACAGCCGGTCCGCCATCTCCCGGATTTTATCCAGCACCTGACGGGTCACCAGTCCCAATTGGTAAGCGTCGATGAGACTTTCCTGGCCGTTTTGGTCAAACAGCTGAGGCACGGCTTTGCCGGCATCGTCAAACAGCAGCTCCCATTGCGGAATCTTCACCCCGTCTTCCTTCAGGTAGCCTTTGGCCAAAGCCTTCACCGGCACGCTCTCCCCGGAAAGAGTGTCGTCCATGGCGTACACCACCGACTTTTGGTTGAGCACCAGCCCATTCATCCGGTAGGACTTCTTCTGTTCCCGCTCCCACTCTTCCGGGGTGGCGTTCCGGCCCAGATCCGGCTTGACTTGGGCGGCAGGCTGGTACAGCACCCCCGCACCCCGGCTTTCCCGGCCCTGTTCCAGGCAGATGAGATAGATCATCATCTGGAGGTTCAGCCCGTTGATCACATCGCTGAGCTTTAATTTTTTATAACCGGTTTTGTAGTCCACAATCCGAAAATAACTCTCTCCCCCTGGCTCCTGGTACAAATCAATCCGGTCCACGGTGCCGTGAAGAGAAACCTGGTGGCCCTGCCGGGTAGACACCGTCAGGGCGGGAATATGGCTCCCTTCCCCGATCCGGTATTCAAAGGCAGCGGGGAAGAATCTGCTGTGCCGGATCTGCTTGGCCAGCTGGAGCAGCATAGACTTCACCCCTTCTCCAGCCCGGACAAGCTGAGCCCGAAGTCTGGGATTGTCCAGACTGCCCTTGGGCAGATGCTGCTCCAAGTAAAGTTGGACGCACTCCTCCGCCAACTGCTGCAGCCGTTGGGGAGTCAAGTCCTCCTTGCTGCGAATTTGGGCCAACACCTTACAGAGGATCTCATGAACCAAATTCCCCCGGGAAAGAGGATCGTATCCCACCTGCCGCCGGGGATAGAGCTTTAATCCCTGCTTGCAGAAAAATTGGAAGGGGCAGCGGTAAAAGTCCTCCACCCGGCTGGGGCTGAGAAAGGGATGGGCGCCGTAAAGCTGCTCCACCAACGGCGGATCCAACTGCTGGGAAGCGGCCTGCCGCCCCCGACGGATCTGTTGAAGCAGCCCGGCGTATTCTGT
>DXWR01000133.1 GCA_019416775.1 Oscillospiraceae bacterium
TGTATAAGAGACAGTACCAAATGTGTAGGCAGGCACTCAGGGCAGGCGTTTTCCCCATTTCCAAAACAGGCGGCTGCTTTGGTGCCAACCACTAAGGGAGGCGTTTGAATGAAATTGGCAAAGAGACTATTGTCATTGGGGCTGGCGGCGGCTATGTGCATGACCGGATTGTCCTTCCCCAGCATCCAAGCTCAGGAGCCCCCAGGAGAAAACCTGGCCCTGGGCAAAACGGTTTTGGTCAGCAGTGAAGAAGGTACTTCCTCCCAGGGAGCGGACACCTATAGGGAAAACGCAGTGGACGGCAACCCTTCCACCTGCTGGACCGCCCGCACCAAGGACACGGCAGGAAATTGGGATGCATCCTATCCGGAATGGCTGTGTGTGGATTTGGGAGCGGAATATACCATCTCTGCCATCGACCTGGAATTGGAATCCAAAGGCGGGCAGCGCATTTATGATTACAAAATTTACAGCTCTGTGGACACCGCACCGGTGGAAGGAGAAACCCAAATCCCGGCAGGATTTGAGCTGTTGGCGGACCGTACCGGAAATACAGTGTCCGGCGTCCAACCCACGTTGGAGTTGACAGAGCAGACAGCGAGGTACATATTAGTGGAAATTTTAAGCTGCAACCAATATTCGGAATCGGCAAAATGGACCGCCGCTTCCATTTATGAGCTGGCGGTGTACGGCAACAAGGATGACGGGGATTCCGGTGAAGTAGCTGAAATTCCGATTCAGACCGCCAGCGGCCGGGATGAGGCTTACGCCCAGGAGATCGGCGGAGAGTGGAAGTTTGGCGGACGGCTGATGAGTGAGTCTGCTGCGCTGGCTGCCGATTATGACAGCTGGCAAACTGTCACCATTCCCCATACCTGGAATGCAGTGGACGCCGATGACGGCGGCGGAAATTATGACCGCACCGTCTATTGGTACCACAAGGAATTTACTGTCACTCAGGAAATGTTGGATAAGCGGATCTATCTGGAATTCTTGGGGGTAAATACCAAAGCGGATGTGTTTGTCAACGGGCAGAGGGCCGGGGACACCCACAAGGGCGGCTACACCACCTTCCGATATGACGTCACCGATTTGGTGCAAACCGGAACCAACACTCTGGACGTCCAGGTGGATAACCGGGTGGATCAGTCTATCGCTCCCATTTCCGGGGACTTTAACATTTATGGTGGCATCTACAAGCGGGTGTACCTGTTGGCGGTGGAGGATGTCCATGTGGATCTGGAAGATTACGGCTCTTCCGGGCTGTACCTCACCACTGGCAATATGAGAAGCCAAACCCGGCCGGACGATCTGGGCCAGTTCAACATTCGGGCCGGCCTGGTCAACGACAGTGCAGAGGAGAAAACGGTGACCGTCACCGCCGCCGTCACCGGGGACAACGCCCCCGCTCCTATTGTGCGGGAAATCACCATTCCCGCCGGGGAAACGGTGACCTTCGATGAGGACTGCACGGTTGAAAATCCCACCCTGTGGGAAGGAATCGACTATTCCAAAGGGGCGGATAACTCCAACGTGGGGTATCAATACACCGTCACCCTTACGGTTTCCGACGGCGATACCGTATTGGATAAAGTTAGTGACAAAATCGGTTTCCGGTATTTCTGGATCGATACCTCCGCCGACGGGGACTCCGGCCAGGGCTTTATGCTCAACGGCGAAGTGTATCCCCTTCACGGCGTCAACCGTCACTCTTTCCGAGCCGGGGTGGGCAGCGCCCTCACCGAAGAGATGCACCAGGAGGATATGGAACTGATGATGGAAATGGGGGTCAACTCCGTCCGGCTGTGCCACTATCCCCAAACCGATTATTTCTACGACCTGTGTGACGAAAACGGAATTGTGGTTTGGACCGAAATTCCTATGGTCAACATTCCCGGTTCTGCCTCCGATTTCCAACAGGTTACCGAACAGCAGCTGATCGAACTGATCCGTCAGCAGTATAACCGTCCCTCGGTGGTGTTTTGGGGGTTGGAAAATGAAATCGGCAATGGCAACAGCCTGACCGATCCGCTGGCCAACTCCCTGGTGGCCAAGGCCAAGCAGCTCCTGTATGATTTGGATCAGCTGGCAAAAGAGGAAGATCCCACCGGTCGATACACCACCCAGGCGTTCAACCGGGATTACGGCATGGACCAAAACGATCCCGATTCGGTCAGCGAGAATTTTGAAAACAATACTGGCTGGAGCAGCGACATTGTAGCCTGGAATATTTATCCCGGCTGGTATCCGGATGCTAACTTTTACGGCACCTTTGAAGAGGTTATGGATCGGAAAACCGCTCTGGACAGCCGTCCCATGGGCATTTCGGAATACGGCTGGGGCGCCAACGTCAACCAGCATGAAGCTTATCCGGAACTGGGGAAAAACGATCTGTCTTCCGGCGGCAGCTGGCACCCCGAAGAATACCAGAACCGGATGAACGAAGAAGCCATTGAGTATATCAACACCCATCCGGAAATCTGGGGCGTTTACTACTGGGCTATGTTTGACTTTGCGGTGGACAGCCGGTATGAAGGCAGTCAGGCCGCCCTCAACGACAAGGGCCTGGTGACAGCCGACCGCTCCATTAAAAAGGACAGCTTTTATCTCTATAAAGCCAACTGGAACCAAAACGATTCCTTCACCTACATCACCAGCCGACGTTGGGATGAGCGGGACACCGCTCAGACCTATATCAAGGTCTACTCCAACTGCGATGAAGTGGAACTGTTTGTGGGAGACCAGAGCCTGGGTCAAATGGAGCCGCAGGGTAATGGGGTGTTCCTGCTGGAAAATGTGTCTTTGCCCAGCGGCGATTTTGAAATCCGGGTTGTGGGACACAATGATGGCGACAGCGCTTCCTATTCTGATTCCTGCACCTGGAACCGCAGTTTGTCGTCCCGTGCGGAAGTAGAATCCGATGTATTGGGCGTGGACACTGGAGAACACACCATTGTACTGGAAGGGGAAATGACCCTTACGGAATTCCGCCAAGCGGTCACCGGCGTGAACAATGCGGTGTATGAGGTGTACAGCGGTGAAACCGAAATTACCGATAGTGCGGCAATGATTCTTCCTGGCATGGAATTGCGGGTGACAGCGGAAGACGGAGTGACTACAGCGGTATACGCCTTGGTGGCCGCCAATCTTTGCTCCGGCAAACCGGTGGAGGTCAGCAGCTTTGAGGAAGGAAATCTTCCCGAATATGCGGTGGACGGCAACAGTGCCACCCGCTGGACAGCGGTGAACAGCAGCTATCCCCAATCCATTACGGTAGATCTGGAGCAGACCTACTGGCTGGGCGATTTGACCCTGGATTGGGACGGCCGGGAAGGTGCACGGTACTATCGTTACTATGTGGAGGTTAGCACCGATGGCGAACACTTCACCGAAGTCATTGATCGCAGAAAAAATATCGTTTCCGGCAGTATCACAGAGTCTTTGAATCAGGTGGAAGGACGGTATATCCGTATCACTGCCACCGGTTGCAACCAGGCAGGCTATGCTACCCTTTATGAAATTGAGGTGGACGGCTACAACCTTACCTCCGATACTTACACCATCGATCATGCCAATCATCGGATTATTGTGGATGAAATTCCCACCGGCGGTTTGGCGGAAGGAACCTTCTCCGGCAATCTGAATTTTGAAGGAAACTACACCTATCGGGTAAATCTGAGCAGTGGCTGGATCCACGAAGGCAACACGGTGGATATCCTCAATGGCGGGCAGATCGAGGCGGTGTACACGATCTGCACTTTGGAAACTGCCGATCAGTATCCGGATCTGAATATCAATCTGGCACTCAACCGCCTTGCCTATGCCAGCAGCGAGGAAGGGACGGCTACCGACGGCTCCACCACTACCGCAGAACAAGCGGTGGACGGAGACGCTTCCACCCGTTGGACCGCCTTTATCAACAATGGCCCAAATGGAGAAGAAGCCGCTTACTATCCTGAATGGATTTGTGTGGATTTGGGGGGCAGCGTGCAGCTTAACCGCATCGACCTAGCCTTTGAATCCAAGGGCGGGCGCACCTACGACTACAATGTGTACACTTCTGTAGCAACGGCGCCGCCGGAGGGACGAGGTGAAATTCCCGATGGATTTACCCTGCTTTACAGCCGCACCAATAACACCGAATCGGGGCAGCAGTCCACCATCTCTGCTTCGGCCACTGCACGGTACATTTTGGTGGAAATCACAGGATGCAGTGCTTATTCTGAAGCCACTCCCTATGTGGGCGCTTCCGTGTATGAGTTGGAGGTTTATGGCATTCCCACACTACACGCTGTTACCGTCAGCAGCACTTCCGGCGGAAGTGTAGTTTCTGATGCGGATCGTGTTTCCGGCGGAACCCTGGTTACTTTGACGGCGATACCCGACCAAGGGTATTACCTGAAAGAATGGCGGGTGCTCAGCGGTGATGTCACCATCGAAAACGGCCGGTTCATTATGCCAGACGAGGATGTGGTCATCCAGGCGGTATTTGCAGAAGGATCCTCTGAAATGAATATCCGGGGTGACCTGAATCGGGACGGCATTGTCAACGTATTGGACGTGATGACTTTGGCCCAAATCACCGTTGGAAAAGCCTCTCCGGAGGAAGGTATCTCCCAGGATGCCCTGGATCTCAACGGCGACCAGTCGGTGAATTTACTGGATGTGATGTACTTGGCTCAGATCGCAGCAGGCCGGCTGCAGTAAGCAATCCTTCGCCAAATTCCTTCTATTGTAATAAAAAAGCGGTTTCCCACGGGATGGTTTCGTGGGAAACCGCTTGATTTTTGGAACATGATTTGCGAAATAGGATGCCTTTTGGTCTGCCGGCTGGCAGATGAAACCTGCGAGATGGAGTAATACCGTCTTGCCCTGTTTTTTCCCCATGGGAATGTGCTATAATAACCTCATCTGCCCACCTGCTTCACCATTTCAAGGAGGGATCTCTCATGCTCTTTCTCACCGGCGACACCCACGGCGACTTTACCCGCTTCCGCCCCGATATCTTCCCAGAACAAAAACAGATGACCAAAGAGGACTATGTGATTATTTTGGGGGATTTCGGCGGGGTGTGGGACGGCTCCAAGGAGGAACAGTATTGGCTGGACTGGCTGGAAGCCAAACCTTTCACCACCTTGTTTGTTTCCGGCAACCATGAAAATTACGACCTGCTGGCCCCTTATCCCATTCAGTCTTGGAAGGGGGGACGGGTCCAGGCTGTCCGCCCTTCGGTGCTCCACCTGATGCGGGGAGAGGTGTTTACCCTTCTGGGCAAAACCTTCTTTACTCTGGGCGGCGCCTCCTCCCACGACATTTCCGCCGGAATTTTGGAGCCGGACGCCCCGGACTACCATCGCCGGAAAAAGATGCTGGATCTGCAGGGAGCCCTTTACCGGGTAAATCATCGTTCCTGGTGGAAGGAGGAACTGCCCAGCCAGGAGGAGTATTGCCATGCCCAAGATTCTTTAATCGCCCATCAGCACAAGGTGGACTACATCCTCACCCACTGTGCCCCTACCAGTGTCCAGTCCGCCCTCAGCGGAGGGATGTACCAACCGGACTCCCTCACTGATTTTTTGGAACAGGTAAAGGAGAGCTGCCGGTTCCGGTATTGGTTTTTTGGCCACTACCACGACAATAAGGTCATCGCCAAAAAATATGTCCTTCTCTACGAGCAGATTTTGGAGCTGACCCCGTAATCCGGACAAAAAGAAGGAAGGCAGAGCGAAACAAACCCGTTCTGCCTTCCTTTTGTTTTTTCACAGAAACGCTTTCAGACGCTTCCGTCAGGTCGTCAGATAGCTCTTCACCATGGCCTGGAGCAGCTCGTCCCGGTCCACGTGGCGGATCAGCGCTCTGGCGTTGTTGTGGGTAGTGATATAGGTGGGGTCCTCGCTGAGGATATAGCCTACGATCTGGTTGATGGGGTTGTACCCCTTCTCCCGCAGCGCATCGTATACCGTGGTGAGGATGCGCTTCATCTCGTTTTCCTTCTCATCCCGGACGGTGAAGGTCATCGTTTTATCGTTCATTGCGTCCACCTCCTGATTTGGAACTTGCCCCCATTATAAATCATTTCGCTCCGTTTGGCAAGGCTTATTCCTTTATTGCCGCAGGGCAACGCCGATTTCTTCCAGCTTTTTCAGCGCTTTCGTCACAGCGTTGTCGCAATCCTGGTCGGTGAGGGTGCCGTCGGGCCGGCGCAGCACCAGAGAGTAGGACACGCTCTTTTGATCCTTGCCAACCTGGTCGCCCCGGTAGACGTCGAACAGCTCCAGCTTTTCCAGAATCTTTCCGGCTCCTGCCCGGATGGCTTTTTCGATCTGAGCGATAGGCAGGGCATTGTCGCACACCAGGGACAGGTCCCGGGTGGAGGCGGGGTACTTGGGCAGGGGATGGTAGGCCATCTCCTCCTTCTGGGCTGCGTAGAGGGCGGTGCAGTCCAGCTTTGCCAGGTACACCCGGGTGCCGATGCGGTAGTTGCTCAGCACTTTGGGGCAGACCTCCCCTAAAATGCCGATCTGAACTCCGTCTTTTTCCAACACGGCGCAGCGGCCGGCGTGGAAGGTGGGGTGATCGGTGCAGGGGATGAATTCCACCTCCCGAATCCGCAGCACATCCAGCAGGGTTTGGGCCATGCCCTTGACGGTGTAGAAGTCCGCCTGGTTGCCGTATAGCCCGATGGTGAGCTGTTTAGGTTCCTCCGGCAGGGGCTGGCCTTCCGCCGGGTGGTATTCCCGGCCGATTTCATAGCACCAGAACCAGGGGTTGCGGTTGTTGTAGTTGCGGGCCAAGGTTTCCATCATGCTGGGCAGGGTGGTGGTGCGCATAATGCTGGTGTCTTCCCCCAAGGGGTTGGAGATCACCACGCTGCGGCGCAGAGGATGGTCCGCCGGAAGATTGATGTTGTCGTAGTATTTGGGGCTGATGAAGGAGTAGGTCATGATTTCACTGCACCCCAGGCTCAGCATGGTCTGGCTCAAGGTCCGCTCAAACTGCTGATAGGGGGTGACTTCGCCCCGAGCAATGCCGCTCATCACGCTGGTGGGGATTTTGTCGTAGCCGTAAATCCGGGCGATTTCTTCCGCGATGTCCGCCTTGTGGTGGATGTCGATCCGATAGTAGGGGGCGATGATGGTGTCCCCCTCCATGGTAAAGCCCAGGCTTTCCAGGGTGTTTACCATCTCTTCCCGGGTGAGATCAATGCCCAGGAATTTGTTGATCCATTCCACTTCCAGCTTTACGGTGTCGGGGGTGTGGTCGGCGTTGTCCACGTCGATCACTCCGTCCACCACTTCGCCGCAGCCAAGCTCTTCCACCAACTGGCACATCCGCTCCAGGGATTCCGGGCAGCTTTCGCTGCGCAGGCCCTTTTCGTACCGGGCAGAGGCGTCGGTGCGCATTCCCAGGGCTTTGGCGGTAAGCCGCACGCTGGGGCCGTTGAAGCAGGCGGATTCAAACACAACCGTCTGGGTGTCTTCCATAATGCCGGAGTATTCGCCGCCCATGACCCCGGCCACCGCCACGGCCTTGGCGTCGTCGGAAATCACCAGCATATTGGGGGTTAAGGTTCGTTCCACTCCATCCAGGGTGACGATGGTTTCGGCTTCCTTGGCCCGGCGGACGGTGATGGCGTTGCCTTCAATGTACCGCAGGTCGAAGGCGTGGAGGGGCTGGCCCAGCTCCAGCATCACGTAGTTGGTGATGTCCACCAGGTTGTTGATGGGCCGCACGCCGCTGGCCCGCAGCCGTTCCCGCATCCATCGGGGGGAGGGGCCGATTTTCACGTTCTTCACCACCCGGGCCATGTACCGGGGGCAGAGGTCGGGGGCGTCCACCTTGACCTTCAGGTAATTGTCAATGCTGTCCCCGCTGCCCTTGACCACCGGCGGGTTCCACTTCAGAGGAACGTGATAGGTGGCGGCGGCTTCCCGGGCCAGGCCCAGTACGCTCAAGCAGTCGGGGCGGTTGGAGGTGATTTCAAATTCCACGCTGGTGTCGTCCAGGCCCAGCACTTCTTTGATGTCCTGGCCGGGAACGCACTCCTCTTCCAGCAGGAAGATGCCGTCTTCAATGGCATAGGGGAAGTCCCCCTGGGTCAGGCCCAGCTCGCCCAAAGAGCACATCATGCCATTGGACACTTCGCCCCTCAGCTTGCCCTTTTTGATCTTCACCCCGCCGGGCAGGGTGGAGCCGTCCAAAGCCACCGGCACCATGGCGCCGGGCACCACATTGGAAGCCCCGGTGACGATCTGGATGGGGGCTTCCTGGCCTACTTCCACCTGGCAGACTACCAGATGGTCGGAGTTTTGGTGGGGCACCACGCTGAGCACCTTGCCCACCACGACTTTATTGATTTCCTGTCCTTCGGTTTCCCAGCCTTCCACTTTGGAACCGGACATGGTCATTTTTTAGGAAAAATCTTTGGCGTCCGGGTTGATGTCCACGTAATCCTTCAGCCATTTCATGGATAAATTCATGGTGTATCTTCTCCTTTCCCCGGGTTAGAACTGCTCCAGAAAACGTTTGTCGTTTTCAAAGAACAGCCGGATGTCGTCGATGCCGAAGCGGCGCATAACCACCCGCTCCAGGCCCATGCCGAAGGCAAAGCCGGAGTATTCTTCCGGGTCGATGCCGCAGTTTTCCAGTACCTTGGGGTGGACCATGCCGGCCCCCAAAATCTCAATCCAGCCTTCCCCTTTGCACAGCCGGCATCCCTTGCCGTGGCAGGCAAAGCACATCACGTCGGTTTCGGCGGAGGGTTCGGTGAAGGGGAAGTGATGGGGCCGGAAGCGCACCACGCTGTCCTCCCCGTAGAGCTTTTTGATAAATAGTTCCAAGGTACCCTTTAAGTCGCTCATGGTGATGTTTTTGTCCACCACCAGCCCTTCGATCTGATGGAATACCGGGGAATGGGTGGCGTCCAGGGCGTCGGAACGGAACACCCGCCCCGGGCTGATGACCCGGATGGGGGGCTTGCGCTGTTCCATGGTGCGGATCTGCACCGGGCTGGTCTGGGTGCGCAGCAGGGTGTTTTCGGTGATATAGAAGGTGTCCTGGGTGTCCCGGGCAGGGTGGTTTTTGGGGATGTTCAGAGCTTCAAAGTTGTAGTAGTCCAGCTCCACTTCCGGGCCGTCCACCACGTCGAAGCCCATGCCCAGAAAGATTTCCTTGATCTCGTCCATGACTAAGGTCAAAGGGTGCTTTTTGCCCAGATCAAACTTTTTGCCGGGCATGGTTACGTCCAGGGTTTCCGCCTGGATCTGCATCTCAAGCTGCTTTTCTTTCATCTGCTGCTGGGCGGCGGCCACGGCCTGTTCCAGTTCTCCCCGGATCTGGTTGGCCAACTGCCCGATTACCGGCCGTTCCTCGGCGGAAAGCTTGCCCATCTGCTTTAAGATGGAGGTGAGCTCTCCCTTTTTGCCCAAAAATTTCACCCGGATGTCCTCCACCGCACGGCTGTCTTCCGCTTGGGCGATGGCGGAAAGAGCCTGGTCGCGGATCTGTTCCAGAGCTTGTTTCATAAAGATTCCTCCCACTCATTTGGTTTGCAGCGGCGAAAAAGGGTGCAAAAAAAACGCCCCTTTTCCAAAAGGGACGGGTGCTGTTAGGCCCGCGGTACCACCCAAATTCACAACGAAACCGGTTGTGCGCTCGCTTGCGGTCCGGTAACGGGGACCAATCGTCTGTACCTACTAAAACCAAAAGGTTCGTTCAGCCAACCGCTCTTTGAGGGAATCGGCGCCCGCTTTCTTCCACCGCCTTGCAGCCGGGGGCGGAGGTCTCTGACAAGAAAACCTGTTGGACGCTTTGTACTCAAGTCACTGCGTGTCAGGATACTTAGAATCATTGCAGGATAAGTATAGCAAACAAATCTCGGGAATGCAAGGGGGAAATTGCGAAAATCGGTTGCAATCCGTCCCGATTTTGACTATAATAAGGGGTAACAAGTGATTTTGGGGAAATTTTTCCCGGCAAGGAAGGTACTTTATGGATATTTTTCACGAACAATTGGTCAAGCATCACCGCACCGCTGCGGATTATCTCAAGATCGTGGGCATTATTGTGGCGGCGTTGGTGCTGTTTGTGTTGCTGGTGTTATTCGTCCCTCTTTTAATGGGCAGCGCCGTGGGAATGATTTCCACCATCTGTCTGCTGGCGGGAGTGGGGGTGTTGTTCGGCGCCTACTATCTGATTGTCAACACTGGGGTGGAGTACGAATATATCCTCACCAACAACGATCTGGACATCGACAAGATCATCGGCAAGCGCAAGCGCCGCCGTCTGCTGACGGTGAAGGTGAACACCTTCGAGGATTTCGGGATTTACCGCCCGGAGGATCATCAGGAAAAGGGCTATACCAGCACCGTCCTCTGCTGCGGCATCAGCCCGGGAGCAGGGGATCCCTACTTCGCGGTGTTTGAGCACGCCTCCTTCGGTAAGACCCTGCTGATCTTCAATCCGGACGAAAAAATCGTGGAGGGGCTGAAAAAGAACATTAAGCCCTGGATTTTGTCCAAAAGCAAAAAGTAAGCCATGCTCCGACAGGGTTGATACGCCGGGGCAAGTGGATCGGTTTTATGGTAAACAGTCTTTGAATCTTTGCCCGCCTGGGATACCGGGCGGGTATTTCCATCTTAGGAGGGATACACCATGGTAGTCACAGTGGAACAAATGAAGCGGCTGGAGAAAAAAACAGTGGAGCTGGGCAGCTCCTACCTTCAGCTCATGGAGCAGGCGGGAAGCGCTGCCGCCAATCTGTTGGTGGAGCGGTACTTCCTCATCGGCAAGCAGGTGGTGATTCTCACCGGCAGCGGCAACAACGGGGGAGACGGCTACGTCATGGCCCGAAAGCTGTTCCAGCGAGGGGCCCAGGTAACGGTGGTTCTCTGCAAGGGGATGCCCTCCACCCCGGAAAGCCAGGAAAATTTCCAACGGCTGGACCGCAGCGAAATCCGGGTGCTGGATGCCGAAAAACAGCAGAATCTCTCCTACCAGGCCATCCGGGAAGGGGATTTTGTCCTTGACTGCATCTTCGGCACCGGCTTCCACGGCGCCGTTCGAGGCACGGCTTTGGGAGTTTTGTCCCAGGCCAACCGGTGCGGGGCAGTGAAGGTGGCGGTGGATCTGCCCAGCGGCCTTTCCGGGGACAGCGGGGAGATTGCCGGGGAGTTTTTCCATGCGGATTTGACCATCGCCCTGGGAGAAAAGAAACCGGTTCACGTCACCATGCCCGCCGCCTCTGGCTGCGGGGAGATCGTCGTCGTGGACATCGGCATTCCCAAAGCCGCC
>DXWR01000134.1 GCA_019416775.1 Oscillospiraceae bacterium
CATTATATCGGCAACGTTGGCAAAAAACAACCCCGTTTGGGCAATTTCCTGAAAAAATGCTAAATTTCGGCAAAACGTTAAATACAAATCGTATTTTTCTTTAGTAATATACAAATCGTATTGTACGTTGATTACAAAAAAGCGCACCGCAGAAAACCACAGTGCGCAAATTCATTTTATTTTGATGGATTACCGCAAAACAGCTTCGGCGGTCTTCCGAATGCCGCCCCACATGGCAAATCCCCAAAAGGGCTTTTTGGTGCAATAATACAGGTTCTTGGTGGAGAGCTCCACCACCACCGGCATTTCAAAGGCAGCTATGTGTTTGTCCGGCAGCCGCTGCACAAATTGACAGGTAGCCGGGTTGGCCTGGGTTTGACAGATTACATTGTAAGCCACCACCCCCGTTTGGAATCCCCGAGGCAGCCCTTGGTAGATATTCAGGGCCCGGGTCATACAGGCGGCAGAATAGGCTTTGGCAGCCTGGAAATCCATGGCGTTGTTTTCGGTGAGGAAGTAAAACTGCTTCATCTTGGCCAAGGCAGCGGAAAACCGTTCGCTGTAAAACTGGTAGCAGTTTAATTCCGGCACATAGATAGGCTGTTGGCACAGCTTTTGGGTAATCTGATCCAAATACTGCTGGAACGCCGGAGACACCGGCGGAGGCGGTGTTTGAGATTCGGGCGCAGCCGGAGCTTGCTGATAACCGGGCGGGGTTGTCTGTGCAGCGGGCTGCGAGGCCGGCTGGGGCGCAGCTGCCGGTTGAGGCTGAGCTACCGGAGCGCCGCAGCGAGAGCAAAATTTAGCTCCATCCGGCAGTTGAAAGCCGCATTTGGTGCAAAACATAATCATTCCTCCTTCTCATCAGAACAGGGTTCTTTGCTATCAGTATAGCAAAAAAGCGAATCAATCACAAGACACGGGAGAAAATCTCACCGAAATATCAGGATTCCTGTTGCGGCGATTTTCGATTTACCACCCAAATGCCCAAGCAAACCAACGCCAGTGCCGCCGGGGTCCGCCAGTCCGGGATCCCTTCTCCTAAGCAAAGAATGCTCAGTGCTGTTCCAAACACCGGCACCAAAAAATTATACACCGAGATCCGGCTGACGGGATTGCACTTTAACAGCTGGCTCCAAAGGGCAAAGGCCACAGCGCTGAGCGCCGCCAGATAAGCCAGCAGCAAAATCGCCTGCCAGCCGGTAACAGTAAAACTGCCTCCGAAGATCCATCCAGCAATCAGCAGCACAGCACCCCCAATGGAAAGCTGCCAACCGGTGACGGTTGCGGCATCGGATTGGGCGGTAGCCCGCTTGCTGATCACAAATCCAACCCCAAAGGACAGGGCGGCACAGATAATAAACCCTTCCCCCAAGAAAGAAAATCCTGCCAGTCCGCCGCCGGAAGAAAGGCTTACCAGTACACAGCCGGAAAAGCCCAGCAAGCATCCCAAAACCTTCTGTTTCGTGAGGCGGTCGCCCCTGCAGAAAAAATGTGCCAGGATCACCCCAAAAAAACTGCCGGTGGCATTTAAAATGCTGGACTTCACCCCGGTGGTGTTGGCTAAGCCGATATAAAAGAAAAGGTATTGCAGGGCAGTCTGCACCAACCCCAACAAAGTTGTCCAACCCCACGCCGCTTTTCCCTTAGGCCGAGGGAACCGCCGTTGAGAAATCCAGCTAAAAGCCAGCACCAGCAACCCAGCAGCAAAAAAACGTACTCCGGCGAACACCAATTTGGAGGGGATGTCTCCTTCTCCAATGGCAAAAAGAGTATAGCCTGCCTTGACCCCGGGAAAAGCACTGCCCCAAAGTAGAGTGCAGACAATGGCTGCCGCCACCACCACACCGGTACGGCGAAACAGCGCATCCCAATTTTTTCCTTTTTCCTGTCTCAACTTCCGTTTCCCCTTTTAAATTCGATTCTTTTAGTATAACACAAATCCATTTCCATGAAAACCGGCTCTATTTATGAC
>DXWR01000135.1 GCA_019416775.1 Oscillospiraceae bacterium
TTTTCCACCACCGCCAAATAGCGGTCTCGATCCAGCTTGCGCAAAAAGCCGCTGTCTCGAGCGATATAGTCTTCCAAATCTCGATTGATCTCGCTGAGCACCCTGGTCTTTTCACTTTCAGGGATGTTTTTGATAACCTCCTCATAGCTATCCAGCATGATGTTCATTACTACCGGTTTGGTTTTCTGATATTTTTCGTAAGTTTTTTGAAGGTTGGTGATCTCCACAAACAACAGAACCCACAGCTTACCTGTCTCTCCCGCGGAAGAGATGGCGTAAGCCTTAAAAAAGTGATCCTGGATCTGGATGGTCCGGCCGGGATGGGTTTGAATCCCCTCCAACGACTCGGTGGTGATCTTATTTAACCGACTGCCGAACAGCCCCTCCAGACCGGTGGCCGTTTCAAACGCCCGGTTCACGCAGACAATCTCCTTATCGGTAGTCACCACCAAAGCGGGAATACTCAGGCGAAATACCGTATCCGCCCCTCCCAGTTTGAGCTGATCCTCCACCGAACGCACCAGCCGCCGGAGATTTTGGCTGAGCATGATAAGCTTATACAGGGTGTATCCAAAAGCTAACACACAAGGTGCCAGCAAAATCCAAAACCACAGCCTGCAGGAAAACCAGGCCATGACTTCCAGCCCGGCCAGCGCTGCAAAGGTAATCAGATAACCGGTCCGAAGACCCCAGTATTTCGGTCTCATGCTTCCAACTTCCTCCTAATGCACCTGCCTGTGCCAAAACAAATCGGGATCCGGCAGGATTTTAGAATGCTTAAATTTCCATCAGTACCGGCAAAATCATGGGGCTGCGCTGGGTCTGCCGGTACAAAAAGCCGGAAAGACTGTCCCGGACGCTGAGTTTCATGCTGCTCCAGTCCCGGGTCTTGCCGCTCAGACAATCCAGCAAAGCCTGGCGGACCACCTTCCGGGCCCGTTCCATCAGCTCTTCGCTTTCCCGGACGTAGACAAAGCCCCGGGAAACGATGTCCGGTCCGGCGGCCAACTGACCGGTCTTGCTATTGATGGTAGCCACCACCACAATCAAACCGTCCTCCGCCAGCCGTTGGCGGTCCCGCAGAACGATGCTTCCCACATCGCCCACGCCCAAGCCGTCCACAAACACGGCTCCGGCGGTAACGGTGCCCACCACCTTCATGGAATCGGGGGTCAGTTCGATGACTTCCCCGTTCTGGCTGATGTGGATATTCTCTTCCGGAATGCCGATGCTCAAAGCGGACTGCCGGTGGGCCATTAAGTGCTTATATTCTCCATGGACCGGCAGGAAGAATTTGGGCTGAGTGAGCTTCATCATCAGCTTTTGTTCCTCCTGGCAGGCGTGGCCGGAAACGTGCACTTCGTAAATCCCTTCGGTAATCACTTCCGCCCCCAGCTTCAACAAGCTGTTGATGACGGCGGTGACGTGCTTTTCGTTGCCGGGAATGGGGGTAGCAGAGATGATGATAAAGTCGTTTTCGGTGACATTGATCTTCCGGTGATCCTCACTGGCCATCCGGGCCAAGGCGCTCAAGGGCTCTCCCTGGCTGCCGGTGGTGATCAACACCATCTGTTCATTGGGATAGCGGTTAATGGAGTCCAACTCCACCATGGTGCCCTGAGGGATTTTCAAGTAACCCAGTTCGGTGGCCTTGGCCACTACATTCACCATACTACGACCGGACACCGCCACCCGGCGGCCGTATTTCACCGCCGAATTGATGATCTGCTGAATCCGGTGGATGTTGCTGGCAAAGGTAGCGATGATGATCCGCTTTCCCCCCGCCTTGTTAAACAGGGTATCGAAGGATTGGCCGATCTTGCTTTCGCTCATGGTGTAGCCGGGACGTTCTGCGTTGGTGGAGTCACTGAGCAGAGCCAGTACCCCACGATTGCCCAGTTCCGCCAGCCGGGCCAGGTCGATGGTTTCCCCTTCAATGGGAGAGTAGTCCACCTTAAAGTCGCCGGTTTGGATAATCACTCCGGCAGGAGTGTGAATGCCCATAGCCACACAGTCTGGGATGGAATGATTGACCCGGATGAATTCCACCGCCATGCAGCCCATCTTTACGGTCTGCCGGGGGCGGATTACATTTAAATTTGCCCCGCCCAGCAAGCCGTGCTCCTTGAGCTTGCCCTCAATTAGGCCGATGCTCAGTTTGGTACCGTAGATGGGGGGATTGATATGCTTGAGCAGATAAGGGATGGCGCCGATATGGTCTTCGTGACCGTGAGTAATCACCACACCCCGGATTTTCTGCTTATTCTCCAACAGGTAGGTAAAATCAGGGATCACCAAGTCCACCCCCAGCATATCCGCATCGGGGAAGGCCAGGCCGCAGTCCACCACCAAAATATCATTGCCGCATTCATAGGCGGTGAGGTTTTTTCCGATCTCTCCCAATCCGCCCAAAGGAATGATCTTCACGCTGGGCTTGCGGGAATGTCCACTACCTTGGCCCCGGTGGCTGTGCTCCCAACGAGAATTTGAGTTTTCTTGTTTCCGGTTATCCTGGCTGTGATCCTGCCGAGGGGCTGCGGAAAGGGAGATGCCGCTGCGGCGTCCTCGATGCGAGGGGGACTTTTCCTGACGACGTTCCGCCTGGGTCAAATCAGCAAAGAGAGCGGCGTTGCGGCTGTTCATAGGGGTGTTAGCAAAACTTCGGGGGCGGTTTTCCGCTAAACTCTCAATGGCTTTTGTGATATCGTCTGGCTTGGGGGCTTTTTTAGTCCGAGAGGAGGTTTTCCGGGGTGCAGACTGTTTTTGAGTGCGGGCGGCGTTTTTCCCCGCTGCGCCGTCATGGGTATTAAAATCTTGTTTCAACACAAATGATGCTCCTTTTTCAATTTGCTGTAAAAGATATGTGAGCCGTTCACGGGCAGAAAAACAGAAAGGGGCTTTGAGAGAGGACAACATTCCAACAAAATTACACATCTCTGCCCAAAGCGTACAACAAACCACCCTTCCTCCATCCTGTAGGAAGGTGTGCTGCTGCATTCCCAATAGGCCCATATTCATTGCCGTACCATGAGCCGTTTTTTGCTGCCGAAAGCACTTTTTGCTCCGGCTACCGAACTGTTACTTGTCCTTATTTTAACGGCTGGACCCCGGCTTTGTCAAGCAAATCCCCCGGTTCTATGCAATGTTCCGGTTTCGGAAGAAAATGAAAGCTGTTTTTCGGCAGTATGACCAGGTATTTATCCCCTGTTAAAAGGGAACGGGCTCCTATAGTTTACAACTTACCCAAAAAATCCCCCCTGCACCGGCAGAGCCTGCCCAATGCAAGGGGGAATCCATAGGAGGAGATTGCGGCAGGATGTTCCGTCCTTATTTTTAGCGGACGGATTTTGCCGCATGGGGTAGATCTAAAAATGCTGCGGGTCTTTTTCCTTGGTCGAAACGGAATTTCCAATCATAAATTGAATGATTTCCGCATCGGTGGAACGCATCCCTTCCCGCGCAATGGTGCTGACGGTGCGGATGGTGTTTTCCACGCCTTTGGCCACAATGCCGTCCCCACCGTAAAATTGGCTGTTGTGGAGATACATCTGCATCCCCAACAGTCCCGCTTCCACTGCTGAAGCAATCTTAGCGGCACAACTAGCCTTGGCCCCGTCACAGAGCATCCCGGAATTGATGGCCAGAGCGTTGACGATGGTGTGGGAAATCTCCTTGTACTTTCCGCCGTAAAGATAACACACCCCTGCCCCGGCGCCGCAGCCGGCACTGGTTGCCCCGCAGTAGGCAGACAGGCTGCCGATGCCTGTTTTCAGGTGGATAGCAGTGAGGTTGGACACCACCAACGCCCGGTACAGCTGTTCCTGAGACACATCGCATTCCTTGGCATAGATAATCACGGGCACCGACGCAGTGATTCCCTGGTTGCCGCTGCCGGAATTGATAATCACCGGCATTTCGCAGCCATTCATTCGGGCGTCTGACCCCGCCGCCGCCCAAGCCTTCGCCCGGTTATGGACGCTGTTGCCATAGGAGCGC
>DXWR01000136.1 GCA_019416775.1 Oscillospiraceae bacterium
AATGATTACCGCTTGAAATTATTGTAACAGAGTTTTTTTCAAAAAACAACTGAGAGCAAATTTTTTATTTCACGATTTTTTCTGCTCTCAAATCCATCCAAATTAGATGTTCGTTGACAATTTCCCATGGAGATGGTACAATCAAGGTAACAAACGGGAACCATCCCGGGAAGGAGCCAGAGCTATGCTGGAAACCAATAAGCCGGAAGAACTGGAAAACGAAGAAAATTTTGGCTGTGTGACCTTGACCGATGAAAACGGCCAAGAAGCAGACTTTGAAATTTTGGATTTGATCTTGTACCAGGATGAACAGTATGTGGTGCTGATGCCTTTGGATGAAGAGGATGATCAGGTAGTGATCCTCAAGCAGGAGGAAGGGGACGAAGAAAATGACTGCTTCGTCAATGTGGAAAGCGAAGAGCTTTTGATGACCATCTTCAACATCTTTAAAGAGCGGAATCAAGATCTGTTTGATTTTGAGGATTGATTGGAAAGTGCGTGCTGCAAAAAGCTGCGGCACGTTCTTTTTTTGCCTGAATGAGAAAAAATCTCTGGTAAAATGACCTTAAAAATGGTACAATAATTCCAGTGTCCTTCGAGACAGCTGTTGGAAAGGAAGAAAAAATGTGAACGTACAGGAATTGTTGAGTTTGCTGGAAAATCCCCTGGTGATCCGCCGCCTGCGGGAAATTTTGCAGCAGTCCCCTTCTGGCGATCAGGCCACTATGGTGTTTCAGACTCCCACTGCCGGAATAGCGGCACCCCACTCAGAGGATAGCCAGCAGCTGAAAGCGAAGATTGACCGGCTGTCCAAAGCTTTGGAACAAAGCCGAGAAGAAATTCTGCGCCTGCAGGAGGAAAACGACACCCTCCGGGGACAGTTGGAACAGGCAAATCACTCTATTCAGGAGTTTTTGCAGAGCAGTTTTTGATGCTGCACTTTAGTGGGGTAAAGGTTGATTTTACCCCTAGGGTATGTTATGATAAGAAAGTGGACTTTGCTGCGGCAGAGCCACGCAAAAAACGACCTTACCGGATCCGGGCAAGGCGTTGCAATCAGGAAGGAGTTTCTACTATGGTACGAGCAATCGTAGGCGCCAACTGGGGCGACGAAGGCAAGGGAAAGATCACCGATATGATGGCGGATCAGTCTGACATTGTAGTGCGGTTTCAAGGAGGCGCTAACGCCGGCCACACCATCATCAATGACTTTGGCCGGTTTTCCCTGCACCTGCTTCCCTCCGGTGTGTTCCATCAAAACATTGTGAATATCATCGGCACCGGGGTGGCGCTGGATCTGAAAAAACTCTTCCATGAGTTGGACGACTTGACCGCCCAGGGTGTGCCTATGCCGAAAATTATGGTGTCCGATCGGGCCCAGGTACTGATGCCTTATCATATCCAGTTTGATGTGATGGAGGAACAGCGTCTGGGAGCTAAGAGCTTCGGTTCCACTAAGAGCGGCATCGCCCCCTTTTATTCCGATAAATATTTGAAGATCGGCATTCAGGTCTGCGAGTTGTTTGAGGATGAAGAATTGATGGAACGGCTGAACGCCATCTGCGAGGTCAAGAACCTCTCCATCCGAGACATCTATCATTCCGATCAGCTGTTGGATCCCAAAGCCATCTTCGATGAAATTACCTCTTACCGGGAGCGGTTAAAACCCCTGGTGGCAGACACGGCGCAGTATCTCCATCAGGCCATCCGGGACGGAAAGAATATTCTCTTGGAAGGCCAGCTGGGTACCTTGAAGGATACCGATCACGGCATTTATCCCTTCGTCACTTCTTCCAGCCCCTTGGCCGGTTTCGGCGCAGTGGGTGCGGGGATTCCCCCCTATGAAATCAAGGAAGTAGTTACCGTCACTAAGGCCTATTCTTCTGCCGTAGGAGCCGGTGCTTTCGTCAGTGAAATCTTCGACGATGAGGCGGAAGAGCTGCGCAAGCGGGGCGGCGACAAAGGAGAATACGGAGCCACGACCGGACGTCCTCGCCGGGTTGGTTGGTTTGACTGTGTGGCCACCAAGTATGGCTGCCTGCTGCAAGGAGCCACCTCTGTAGTGATGACCAACATCGACGCTTTGGGTTATCTGGACAAGATCCCGGTGTGCACCGGGTATGAAGTGGATGGTGAAATCATTACCGATTTCCCCTGCACTCCCAAACTCAACCGTGCCAAGCCGGTACTTACTGTGTTGGACGGCTGGAAGCAGGATGTCCGGGGCATCAAGAACTACAACGACCTGCCGGAGAACTGCCGGAAGTACATTGAATTCTTGGAAGAACAGATTGGCTTCCCCATCAAGATGGTGTCCAACGGACCCAAGCGCAGTGAAATTATTGTGCGGTAAGAAATGAAAGCAAAGAAGAACAGCGGGATCACCCCACTGTACCTGCTGGCAGCGGGAGCAGTATTGGGATTGCTGGTGTCTATGCTTGGGCAGATTCCTGCTATGGCCCATCACGAACTGTCAGGCATCACCACAAGCTATGGGTATTGGGCGGTGATCTCGGGGATTATTATTGTGCCCAGCAGTCGTCCTTGGAAAGCGGGACTTTGCTGTACCGCCTTCTTCGCCGCCATGGTGTTGGTGTACTATGGTTTTGCCTGGTATATTACCGGAGTGTTTCCTTGGCAGACGGTGTTGTGGTGGTTGATTTTAGCTGCTGTGAGCTTTGGCTGGGGCTTCGTGGTGTGGTACCACCACCAGTCCGGCTGGCTGGGTTCCTTTGTGGCGGCGCTGCCGTTGACGGTGGTGGCGGTGTCTATTTGGAATATCCTGGTTTTGGATCTTTTTACGACACAGTCTGGCGAATACATCAGCCTGGTGGTATTTGGACTGTTTGTAATCTATTTCTTTCTCTTTGCTGCCCGGGATATGATGCAGCGACTAAGGATGCTGCTGTTTACCGCAATTCTCACCCTGTTGTGGCAGTTTGGCATTGAAAGCTGGCTGTTTGATTGGCTGGGAACTTTGTGATTAACGAGACCCCTTCTTTTGTGGAAGGGGTCTTTTTGTTGCTATAGAAAAGATTTGTTTTATGAAAAAGAGATCAAAGCGTTGAATCACCCCAGCAAAGAAAAACCCCTTCTGTACGAGAAGGGGTTACGTCATAGTGTGTA
>DXWR01000137.1 GCA_019416775.1 Oscillospiraceae bacterium
CGATGCCCAATCGGTATTTCTGGCCACCCTCACCGGAGCCAGGGGCACCAGTTTAGTGGTGGAAAATATCTTTTCCGACCGGTTCCGTCCGGTGGGAGAATTGCTCCGGATGGGAGCGGATGTGCGGGTGGAAGGCCGTGCCGCGTTGGTTCACGGCGTGAAGCAGCTCTATGCCGCTCCGGTGGAAGCCACCGACTTGCGGGGAGGTGCGGCGTTGGTTACCGCAGGGCTGATGGCCAAAGGCACCACTGCAATTCACGGCATTCACCATATTGACCGCGGCTACGAACATTTGGAAGATACGTTAACCCGTTTGGGCGCTTCAGTGCGTCGGGTCACGCAACAGGAATAAGAAAGGAGGGGAGGTCCAGTGGCAAAACGCCCTCAATCAAAAAAGAAAGGCAGGCAGCCGGTGGCGTCGAAATCAACCAGTCTGCCGGCATCGCCCCCTCCCCGTCCAGTGCGGAAGCGGGAGCTGTTTGATCAGGATGCACCGCCGCCGGTGCGCCGTTCCAGCTCTCAGCTTACTGCTCCAAGGCCGGTGAGAACCCGGGTAGAGCCTCCTGCTCAGCCTCCAAGACAAGCACCAACTCACGTTCATGTGGATTCGGTACAGCAGGTATCTCAAGCCCGACGGGAGCAGAGTAAGAAAAAACAAAAAGAAAATAAAAAGCGTTCCAAGCAGCTGGCCAAAGAACAAAAAAAGCAGCAGGAACTGCAAAAGAAACAGCAGGTTCAAGAAAGGCGGAAACGAGTCAATCGAGTGCGCCGGAAACGCCGCCGAAAACACAACCGAGTCCTGTATTACATCTTGGCGGTAATTGTGATTGTGGCGGCGGGGGTGATTCTGTCCACCACGGTGTTCTTCCAGATTGAAACTATGGCGGTGGAGGGTACTCAGCGGTATACCGCCGAACAGCTGGCCCAGTACGGCGGTGTGCAAATGGGGGACAACCTGTTCCGAATCAATCTGGATCAGATCGAAGAGCAGGCGGTGGAAGGCTGCACCACTCTGGACAGCGTGCAGGTGCGGCGGAGTCTTCCCAACACCTTGGTTTTTGTCTGCCAGGAGGCGGAGGCCAAGTACGGCATCATCAACGGAGATCAGATCTACGTTTTAAGCAGCGCCGGACGAATTATCGACATGGTGCAGCGGTTGGACAACTATCCTGATCTGATTCTGCTTTCCGGACCGGATGTGTCCGGCTTGGGTGTAGGGGACTTTTTGGAACAGGACAGCTTTCATTCCCTGGTCAGTGCGCTCAATGCCGCAGCAACTGCCGGTATCGGGGACATTCGAGGGGCTGCCATCGACGGGGTAGAGGTCTCCTTGAATTACCAGGATCGGGTGACCATCCATTTGGGCAATGTGCTGGATCTGGATTATAAATTCAGTTTGGTCAATGAGGTATTGTTCAACCGTATCGGCAGCAGCGAAGCGGGAGTGCTGGATGCTTCTATGGAAGGACGGGTTACGTTCCGGCCCATGCCATTGGCGGAACAGAGTGAGTCGCTCAATCAACTGGCTGTGATCCGCAATCAGGGCGGCACTATTACCGCCGATCAGGCGGCTCAACAGACCGCAGAGCAAACTTCTCCGGAACAAGGACAAGCTCCCCAGGATACCACCTCGGAAAATACGTCTTCGGATGGGGCTGCTTCATCTGGGCAGGAAGGAGAAAATTCCACCCAATCTGCCTTAGAAGGACAGACTTCGTCTCAGCCTTCTTCTACGGGGGATCCGGGGGCAGCGGGTGATACGACCAGCGAATCTGAGACGGTTTCGCAGGGAGAATGACGGCCTGTCCTTCGCGAAAATTTTTACAAAAAGGCTGGATTTTTTCTGCTATATGATGTATAATGGTATGCTGTAAAAGCAGATTCAAAGCAAAACTTAACAGTTTTTTCCAGATTGGAAAACTGTATCGCTCATAGATAGATATTGGAAGAATGGCACGGAAGTGGAGGAACAGAAATTGGGCTTTACTTATGATACCGAAGAAAAAGACGTGGTAAATATCAAGGTCATCGGCGTAGGTGGCGGCGGCGGAAACGCAGTCAACCGGATGATCGACAACGGAATGAAAAACATTGAGTTTATCGCCATCAACACCGATAAGCAGGTTCTGCGGGCTTCCAAAGCCACCTATAAAATTCAGATTGGGGAAAAGCTGACTAAGGGCCGAGGCGCCGGCGGACATCCTCAGGTTGGGGCAGAAGCGGCGGAAGAAAACCGGGATGAAATTGAATCTATGCTCAAGGGCACCGATATGATTTTCATTACCGCCGGTATGGGTGGCGGTACCGGCACCGGTGCGGCTCCCATTGTGGCGGAAGTGGCCAAAGATATGGGAATCCTTACGGTGGCCGTGGTGACCAAGCCCTTTAAATTTGAAGGCGCACGGCGGATGCACAATGCGGAAGCCGGTTTGCAGGAATTGGCCAACCATGTGGATTCCTTGGTGGTGATTCCCAACGAACGGTTGAAGCTGATCACCGATCGCTGCAAGACGGTAAAGGAATGCTTTGCGGCGGCGGACGACATTTTGCGTCAAGGTGTGCAGTCCATTTCTGATTTGGTGGAACAGACCGGTTTCGTCAACCTGGACTTCGAGGACGTTTCCGCTGTGATGAAGGATGCCGGTTATGCGCATATGGGCATTGGTTCCGGCACCGGCAAGGACAAGGCCATCGATGCGGCGCGCAATGCCGTTTCTTCTCCCCTGTTGGAAACCACCATTGCAGGAGCCAGAGGGGTTATTGTCAATATTACTGCGGCGGAGGATATTACCTTCGAGGAGGCAGAATTGGCCAGCACCACCATTACCGAAGCAGCCCATCCTGAAGCTGAGGTATATTGGGGCTTGGTGTTTGATCCGGAAATGAACGATGAAATGAAGATCACGGTGATTGCCACTGGGTTTGATCATCAGGATGTGGAAGAAGAACAGCCGGAAGAAGCCGTTGCTGGAAAAGCGGGAGAAAAGGCAGCTGTAAAACCGCCGCGCCGGGATAGTGCAGAAAGTGCGGACGATGATGATTTTGGAGACATTTTAAAGATGTTTCGAAACAAATAATTGAGGGACAACGAGGTTTTTGTAAGGACAGAAGCACATTGTTCCAGGATGAGGAAAGAAGGCTTGCTGCCTGTGCATCTGCGGGCAGCAGGCATTTTTTATAGATGGAAACGGAGGAAACAATATGCGGCCGGTGACGGTATTGCATTGTTCTGATCTGCATTTGGGGCGGGTATTGCCCCAGGGACGCAGCGAAGAATTGCAGATGACCTTTGAAGACCTGATCTTGCTGGGCGAGCAACGCAAAGCAGATCTGTTTCTCATCGCCGGGGATTTATTTGATCAGCCGGTGCCAGAACGGGATCTGGTAGAATTTGTGCGCTCCCGGCTGGCAAAGCTGCCGGAAAACATGACGGTGGCCATTGCGCCGGGCAACCACGATTTTATTTGCAGCGGGTCTCCCTATCTGAATTGTGATTGGGGGCAGCGGGTAAAGATCCTCACCGGGCAGCCGGTGCAGCTGGAACATCTGCCGGTAACCCTGTGGGGCGCGGCTTTTCACGGCAGCTACCAGCCCCAATCCCTGCTGGAAGGGGTGCGGTTGGAGCCGGACGGCCGACTGCATATTGGGGTGCTGCACGGCGATCTGGTCAGTGACCGCGGTCAAAGCAACTACGACCCCATTCCTCCGTGGCAGATTGCTCAAAGCGGCCTGCACTATCTGGCGTTGGGCCATATTCACCAGCGCAGCGAACTTCACAAAGCCAGCACCACTGCTTATTGTTACTGCGGTGCACCGGAAGGATTTGGTTTTGGGGAACCGGGAGAACTGGGAGCCTTGATCGCGGAAGTATCGGAATATGGCACGCGGTTGGAATTTGTTCCCCTCTGCCGGAGAATGTATCTGCGGCACACCGTTCCGGTGACCGGCTTGGATCAGCCCCATCAGGTGACCCATCGGGTGTTGCTGCAGTTGGAACAGCAGTATGGCAAGGACTATCCCCGGCATTTTTACCGGCTGGCTTTGACCGGGGAATGGTCCGGCAGTCCGGATCTTGCCAAGCGGGTGCAGACCCGTTTGGAGGAAACCCTGCACTGGGTGCAGGTGGAGGACCAGACCATGCCGGATGCAGATAAGGTCCTGGTAGCGGAAGAGGATTCCCTGAAAGGATTGTTTGTGCGTCAAATGCTGGAACGGATTCGTTCTGCCCAAGGTGAGGAGCAGCAGCAGTACCAGCAGGCATTGCGTCTGGGGCTGGCTGCCTTTGAAGGGGAGGTGACGCTGTGAGGTTTCAAAAAATTTGCATTGATCATTTCGGAAAACTCTCCGGCGTGACGCTGGAACCGGAAAGCGGACTGAATTTGATCTACGGCGCCAACGAAGAGGGGAAAACCACCCTCATGGCGTTTCTAAAAATGATGTTTTATGGGGATAAAAGCCGTGCCAGCGACGTGAACAAGAACCTGCGGCGCCGGTATCAGCCGTGGGATGGCTCCCCGATGGGCGGTGCCGTGGAGTTTGAGCAAGGGGGCATCCATTACCGCCTGGAGCGGCAGTTTGGAAAGTCCAACAGCACCGACCGGATTTTGCTGTACCGGGGAGATACCGGACAATCCGAAACCCTTTCCGGCGGAGAAACTCCCGGCGCTCGGTTTTTCGGCATGAGCAGCGAAACCTTTGAGCGGACGGTGTTTATCGGCCAAACCGGTGCTATCCCCGGCGTAGATGCTCAGGATGAGATTACCGCAAAGCTCACCAATCTGGTCAGTGCGGGAGATGAAACCGTTTCCGCCAAACAGGTGGATACCCGGTTGAATGCCGCCATTGAACAACTGGTGGCGAAGCGCAAGAAAAACGGTTTGCTGGATCGGTTGTATGAAACCCGGCAGAGTCTGTTTGAACAGCGGCATTTGGCGTTGGAACGGGAGCAGCAGCTTCTCAAACACCAGCAGCAGTTGGAACAGCAGCGGGAGGAATATCGCCGGCGCACCCGGGAAAAGCAGAAACTGGAAGATCAGCTGACGGTGCAGCAAAAACTCACGCAGCTGTCCCGGCTGCAGGTGGCGATTGAGCGGCAGGAAACCTTGGATCGTCTCAATGACCAGCTGCGAGGTTATCAGCAGCAGCTCACCGGGGACAAGGTGACGGTGGATGAGGACTACTTAGAGGAATATCGGAAGCTAAAGCAGCAGCTTTCTACGGGGCAAACGCTAGTCCGGCAGCGGGAAAAGGATATGGCGGCGCTGGCGCCGGAACAAACCTCCCTACAGCCTCGGCAGGCCACCCGGCAGGATTTGGAGCGGCTCACCGGATTGCTGGATCAGCGCTCCCAAGCGGCCAGCCAGTTGGATCAATTAGAGCTGGAACAGAAAGCAGCCCAAGAACAGCAGCGTTTGGAGAGCGAAATCCAGCGGATTACTTCCCAGCATTCCGGCATTTTACAGCAACAGCGACAACAGTCGGAGGACTGCACCAAGTTGCGGCAGGCCATTACGAAAAATCAGCAGGCTTTGGAGGAAATGACCCAAAAGCTGGATGCCGCGCAAAAGGAACTGGACGAAAAACAGGAGAACCTGAAGCTGGCCCATTCCGACTATCAAGTGGCCCTGCACAATACGGCTTCCATTGCCAAGCTCAGCGAGCAGAAATTGCTCAGCGCTCAGCAAAATTTGAATCTTGCTTCCGAAGAAAAGAAGGTGAAGCAGGAATTTCGGGTGCGTCGGCGGCTGAACAAAGCTATGTTCGTCAGTGCGTTGGTGGTAGCGGCGATTTCGGTGGCGCTGGGATTGCTGATTACCCCTTATGTGTTTACCGGTTTGGCGGTGGCAATTTTGCTGCTGGTGTTGAGCTTTGAACGGGAACAGGTGCGTTCCACCGCCACCACTATGGTGGATCAGCAGCAGATGGATGACGCCTACCACCAATACGACGATGTACTCAGTGAGATTCGTGTGGATCAAGAAATTGCACGACAGCAGCAGGCCAAGGCCAAAACCGTGTATGAAACCTTGGAATCCGGGGTCAGCGAGGCCCAAGCCAAAGTAGAACATTGGCAGAAGGAAACGGAATCCTTGCAGCAGCAAGGCGAAACTCTTCACGGTCAGCTCCACACCCAAGAGTTGGAATTAGAGTTTTTGCAGCGGCATTTGGCGGATCTGGAACAACGGCGCCAGCAATATACCGTCATGCTGGAACGGCTTCCCAATCGCACGCAATCGACTCTTTCTCAGTTGAACCGTAGACGTCAGGAATTGGAACAGGAAATGCAGCGCCTCCAGCGCCAAGTTGACTGGACGCTCAGCCGTTTCGGGTGTACCTCCTTAGATGAAATGCAGGCGGCGGTGATTCAGGCGGAAGCCAACCGTGCCGCACAGTCCACACGGGAAGAAACTTACGAAGCCTTAGTGGCAGGCATGGAAGAGGCTCAGGAACAGGTCAAAGAACTCCAGCAGCGAATTCTATGGCTGACAGGACAGTTTCAACCGGTAGCCGACCTGGAACAGGCAGAAGCGCAAATGACCCGGCTAGAGGGCATTCTGGAGGCCGCCAGCGAGGTGCAGACCAAGATGCAAAGTTTGCAGGTGCTGGATCAAGGGGATTATGCCGGAATGACGGTGGCGGGAATGGTGGAGCAGGAAGCGCAGCTTACCCAGCAGATCCATCAGCTTTCCCCAGAGAAAGAACCGGAAACCCTTTCTGAAGAGGAATTGGAGCGGTTGCGCCGCCGGTCTCAGCAGGCCGGAGAAGAAGCGCAGCAGTGTCGGGAATCTGCCGCTTTGCTGCAGCAGGAATGTGTCCGGCTTTCCCAGATGGAGACGCCCGCCCAACTAGACAATCGCCTGTCCCAGATCCAGGGACAAATTCGGGAATTAGAAAATCGGTTGGGCAGTTTGGAGCTGGCACGTTCGGTGCTGTCACAAGCCGAAGGGGAGATGCGTCAAAGCTTTGGCCCCTTGCTGAACCAAAAGACAGGGGAGCTGCTGCGGCGGCTCACCGGTGGAAAATACGACCGAGTACTGATCAACAAAAATCTGGAACTTTCGGTGCAGGAAAACCAAAGTGTAATGTCCCGGCCTTGGCAGAGCTTGAGCAGCGGCACGGTAGACCAGAGTTATCTGGCCTTGCGGCTGGCCATCAGCGAACTGTTGGATGAAAAGAATCTTCCGGTGCTGTTGGACGATGTATTGATCCAATACGATGACCGGCGCACTCAGTTGGCGGTGGAATTTTTAGCGGATTACAGCCATCAGCGGCAGGTAC
>DXWR01000138.1 GCA_019416775.1 Oscillospiraceae bacterium
TCACGAAGAATGCGGTGTGTTCGGCATCTATGAGCCGAAAACCACCACCATTGCCAACTCGGTGTATTTTGGGCTGTATGCCCTGCAGCACCGGGGTCAGGAAAGCTGCGGCATCGCCGTCAACGACCAGGGGGTCATTAAGACCCACACCGACGTGGGCCTGGTGCCGGATGTGTTCAACAAGGAACGGCTGGAGCAGTTAGGCCCCGGCAATATGGCGGTGGGCCATGTGCGGTACTCCACCACCGGTTCCTCCGGACGGACCAACGCCCAGCCGGTGCACATCCGCCACGTCAAAGGTCCCATGGTGCTGGCTCACAACGGCAATTTGACCAACGCTCAGGAGCTGCGGGAGAAGTTTGAAATGCAGGGCGCCATCTTCCACAGCACCAACGACACCGAAGTCATCGCCTACGCCATCACCAAAGCCCGGCTCACCGCCCCCTCCATCGAAGCGGCGGTGGATAAGGCCATGGACATGATCCAGGGCGCCTATTCCCTGATTGTCATGAGTCCCCAAAAGCTGATCGCCGCCCGGGACCCGGTGGGCTTTAAGCCTTTGTGCATCGGCAAATGCAGCGACGGCGCCATTGTCTTTTCCAGCGAAAGCTGCGCTTTGGACAGCATTGGTGCTACCTTTATCCGGGACGTGCGCCCGGGCGAAATCGTGGTAGTCAAGGACGGTAAAATGACCTCCATTACCACCCACTGCTCGGATCAGCCGGGACACCTGTGTGTCTTTGAAATGGTGTACTTTGCCCGGCCCGACTCGGTGATCGACGGGGCCAGCGTCCAGGAAGCCCGGCAGCGGGCGGGGGCATTTTTGGCCCGGCAGCATCCGGTGGACGCCGACGTGGTCATCGGATGTCCCGACTCCGGTTTGGAGGCGGCTTTGGGCTACGCCATCGAAAGCGGCATCCCCTACGGCGTGGGCTTTATCAAAAACCGCTATGTGGGCCGCTCCTTTATCAAGCCCACCCAGGACCAGCGGGAGGACACGGTGAAGATCAAGCTCAACGCCGTGCGCAACACCGTGGAAGGCAAGCGGGTGATTATGGTGGACGACTCTATTGTCCGGGGCACCACCAGCGGAAAAATCGTCAAGCTGCTCCGGGAGGCGGGAGCCAAAGAGGTCCATGTGCGGATCTCCTCCCCGCCCTTTATCAGCGAATGTTACTTCGGCACCGATATTGACAGCAAGGACAACCTGATTGCCTGCCAGAAAAAGAGCATCGAAGAGATCCGCAAGTATATCGGGGCAGACAGCTTGGGTTACCTCAGCGTAGAAGGGGTCAACACCATTGCCAAAGGCGCCCACTGCAAATTCTGCGACGGCTGCTTCACCGGCAAGTACCCCGCTCCCACCCCCAAATTTGTGGCAAAAGACAAATTTGAACAGAAAATCGGGGAATCCAAACAACTGAAATTTTCACAGGGCCAGGAGGGAAGCAAATGAAAGACAGTTTCAGCGAAAGCTACAAACAGGCGGGGGTAGACGTCACCGCCGGATATGAATCGGTGGAGCTGATGAAAGACTCGGTCAAGCGCACCCACACTTCTGAAGTGCTGGGAGGTATTGGCGGCTTCGGCGGCCTACTGGCCCCCAACCTCACCGGCATGAAGGAGCCGGTGCTGGTTTCCGGCACCGACGGGGTTGGCACCAAGATCAAACTGGCCTTTTTGCTGGACAAGCACGACACCGTGGGCATTGACTGCGTGGCCATGTGCGTCAACGACGTAATCTGCTGCGGTGCCCGGCCCATGCTGTTTTTGGACTATATCGCCACCGGCAAAAACTTCCCGGAAAAAATCGCCACCATCGTTTCCGGCGTGGCGGAGGGGTGTGTCCAGGCG
>DXWR01000139.1 GCA_019416775.1 Oscillospiraceae bacterium
TCCCGGAAGGGATCCGAGGACACACCCTCACTTTGTGGCGGCTGCTCCGGCAGCAGCACATTCCCACCATCCTCTTTCTCAATAAGGCGGATCAGCCTGGGGCGGATCCTCAAGCCCTGCTGGCCCGGTGCCGGGAGCGGCTCAGTCCGGATCTGATCCCCATGGACGGCTTTGACGGCGTTTTTTCTGCTGCTCAACGGGAGGAGTTGGCCGCGCTGGAAGATACTCTCTGTGATGCCTTTTTATCCGGGGAGGAGGATCCGGATTTTTGGGCTGCTCGAGCTGGGGAATTGTTTTCCCGGGGAAGTTGGTTCCCCGTCATCACTGGCAGTGCTTTGCAGGGAACCGGGGTAAAAGAACTGCTGGCACTGCTGAAGCTTCTTCCCACTCAGTATTCTAACCAGGGGGAACCCAAAGGCTTGGTATACCAGATTCGGTACGACGAGAAAAACACCCCCATGGCCTTTTGCAAACTCACCGGCGGCACCCTAGAAACCCGTACTCCCCTGACTCTCACCGATACCGGGGAGGTGGTGAAAGCAGGACAGCTGAAAATTCCCTTGGGAGGAAAACTTACCCCTACCCAGCAGGTTCAAGCCGGAGAAGTATTTGTCATGCTGCCCGCCCCGGAAACCCTGTCCTGCGGCACCGGATTTGGAGGAGAGCCTTCCAAAAGGTTGGCGCAAACCGCCCCGCTGCTGACGGTGCAGGCGGTGTACCCTGATTCGTACTCCCTGCCGGAAATGGCCCAACTATTCCATCGTCTGGAACGGGAGGAACCTTCCTTGCAGGTACAGTTATCGGGGGAGAATCTGACCCTTCGGAGCATGGGGGCTATCCAGCTGGAGATTTTGCAGGATCTGTTGGCCCGGCAGGGGGTGCAGGTGTCCTTTACCAAGCCGGACATCCTGTATCAGGAAACCCTGAGCAGTCCAGTCACCGGCTACGGCCATTACGAGCCTTTGCGGCACTACGCCGAGGTGCATCTGCGTTTGGAACCGGGGCAGCGAGGCAGCGGCATTGTTTTTGAAAGCCGGGTGCCCACCGATGTGTTGGAACAGAATTGGCAGAACCTGATCCGCACCCATGTGCTGGAACAGGTGCCTACCGGGGTTCTTACCGGCAGCCCGGTCACCGATTTGAAGGTGATTTTGGTGGCAGCCAGGGCCCACTTAAAGCACACCGAGGGAGGCGACTTCCGCCAGGCCACCTACCGCGCCATCCGTCAAGGGCTGATGCAGGCCAGACAGCAGGGACAGATTCTGTTGTTGGAACCCATCTACCGCTACGAAATGCTGGTGCCTGCCGACACCGCCGGAAAGGTAAACGGTTTGTTGGCAGCTTTGGCGGGACAGCCGGATCCGCCCTGCTTTACCGGGGACTGGACCGAGCTTTCCGGCGCCGCTCCGGTGGAGCAGATGCTGCCGCTATTGGAACAGCTTCCCGCCCTCACCGGAGGACGAGGGAGCGCTGCCACCACCTTTGCCGGCTATGCTTCCTGCCACAATACCGACCAGGTAGTGGAACAGCGGGGCTACGATCCCATCCGGGACATCGACCATCCGGCAGATTCCATCTTCTGCTCTCACGGAGCCGGATTTACTGTGCCCTGGGAACAGGTAAAGGAGTATGTCCATCTGCCTACGGAATGAGCTTGGCTGCCACCGGACGAAACCGCAGCCTGAAAATCCATTCCAAGAGGATTCTATTCGGAGAATCGTTTAAGGAGATATTATGAAGGCAAAAACAAATTATATCTGCCGGGACTGCGGATATGAGACCCCCAAATGGTTGGGGCGGTGTCCCGGCTGCGGCGCTTGGAACAGCTTTGAGGAACAGGTCACGGCCCCCTCTGCTCCGGCTTCTTCCTCCCGGCCTGTCTTTGCCCCGGCCAAGATCCAGACCATCCGGGAGATCGACCTGGAAGAGGAGGTCCGCTTTGCCACCGGTTTTTCCGAGCTGGACCGAGTGCTGGGCGGTGGACTGGTGAAGGGCAGTTTGGTGCTGCTGGGAGGGGATCCCGGCATCGGAAAATCTACCTTGCTGCTTCAGATCTGCCAGACCTTGGGCCAAAAGATGGAGGTGCTCTACCTTTCCGGAGAGGAATCCCCCCGGCAGATTCGTCTGCGGGCCGATCGGTTGGGGGTGGACGCTCCGGGACTGAAACTGGCCTGCGCCACCGATGTGGAGCAGATTTTGGAACTGATCCGCACCACCCGGCCGCAGGTAGTGATGGTGGACTCCATCCAAACTATGAGCCTGAGCCGGTTTTCTTCCGCTCCCGGCAGTGTCCAGCAGGTGCGGGAATGCACCAACGCTTTTTTGCGGCTGGCCAAGGAGGAGGACATCCCCATTTTGTTGGTAGGGCATGTAAATAAGGACGGCGCCATTGCCGGTCCCAAGGTGCTGGAACACATTGTGGACGCCGTGCTCCACTTTGAAGGAGACCGAAACCTGAACTTTCGCATCCTTCGCAGCATCAAAAACCGCTTTGGCTCCACCAACGAAATCGGAGTGTTTCGGATGGAGGAAGAGGGACTGGAACAGGTGGAAAATCCTTCCGCTGCCCTGTTGGAAGGCCGTCCGGAAGGGGAAAGCGGCAGCTGTGTAGTCTGTGTAATGGAAGGCAGCCGTCCTATTTTGGTGGAGGTCCAGGCGCTGGTAAGTAAAACTGTGTTTCAAATGCCACGGCGCAGCGCCAGCGGCTTTGACTATAACCGGCTGTACCTGCTGTTGGCGGTGCTGGAAAAGCGCTGTGGCTACCGTATGTCCAGCCTGGATGCCTATGTAAATGTGGTGGGGGGCTTGCGCTTAGAGGAACCCTCGGCGGATCTTTCCGTCTGCCTGGCGCTTTTGTCCGGTTTGCTGGACAAACCCATCCCCGCCGATCTGCTGGCCCTGGGGGAGGTAGGCCTCACCGGAGAGGTTCGGGGTGTCACCCGTTTGGAACAGCGAATCAGCGAAGCCAGACGGCTGGGATTTACCCGGTGCATCGTTTCGGCTCACAGCCTCAAACAACTGAAACGCACCCCTTCCGGCATGGAAGTGGTAGGGGTGCGCACCCTCCAGCAGGCGGCCAAAGCGGCCTTTGCCAACGGAGACACAAGATCAAGCTAACGTTTCAATCAGAAGGGAAGGATCAATATGGAAACCGGACGGATGGAACTTCGTCCTGCCGGTGAGGACCGGTGGGAGCTGTTTTTACGGGAAACTGGGGAGGAATGCGGCCATTGCGGCATGAAAAAGATCCAGTGGAACAAAAAGACCATGTGGCAGATCTCCTGGGAGCTGACCCAGGAGCATCTCCATCAGGGCTACGCCGCCGAGGCAGTGCGGGCGGTCACCGACTACGCCTTTTCCCAGCCGGGGGTGGAGGAAGTCTGCACCTTGGTGCCGGACACTGATCAGCCCGGCATTGCCGCCGCCCTGCGCAGCGGTATGGCGCTGAAAGGCCGTACCGAAGCCCCGGAGGGGGAAGGACTGCTGCTGGTATTCAGCCGGGAAAAGGGAAAGAAAAAGTAAATTGGACAAAAAAGACACACCGCCTGGGATTGCTCCCGTGGCGGTGTTGTTTTTTGATTTGGACGATCCGGCTTATTCGGAGAAGGCAATCAAGGTGTCCACTACCGCTAAAATCCGCTGGCGGTCTTTGGAGGACAAGGTGGAAAGCTGTTGGCTGAGTTGATTAGATTTTTCTTGATACCCTACTGTAAGCATTTCCCACAGCAGTTGATCGGCGCTGACCTTCAGGGCATTGGCCACTGCCAGAAAAGTTTCCAGGGAAGGAGTTTTTTCTCCCCGCTCAATCATGCCGATGTAATTTGCGCTGACGTTCACCCGCTCCGCCAGCTGTTCCTGGCTGAGACGGCACTTTTGACGGCATTGACGGATGTTTCTGCCGATACTGCTGTAATCCAAGGATAATCCTCCTGTTAGTTTAGATTTCTTACTGTTAGTATAGGAGAAATTT
>DXWR01000014.1 GCA_019416775.1 Oscillospiraceae bacterium
CTGCAATGCGGTGCGTACGGGCAGTAGTATTGGAAAACTGGAAGCAGCCGGTATCGGTGGCAATGCCGGTAAACAGGCAGTCTGCCACCAAAGAGGAAATGGGCGCATCCATAGTTTGAAGCAACAGCCAAATCAATTCGCAGGTGGAACCGCTGGTGGATTCCAAATAGCATTCCTTGGCGCCGCTGCGGTTTTCCCGGTGATGGTCGATGCAGCAGTCGATCTTTCCTTCGTACTGCTGCCGCAGAGAGCCCAACAGCTTCACATCCGCCACATCCACGGCTAAAATCCAATCCGGCTCAAACTCTTCCCGACGGTAATCGGCGGTGAGGTAGGAAAACTGGGTGGGAATGGGTCCGCAGTTTTCCACCCGTACCTGCTTGCCCTTGGCAGTAAGGGTGTAGTACAGGGCAAAGCCGCTTCCCAAAGTGTCCCCATCAGGATTTTCATGGGTCAAGATCACAATGCGCTGATGTTCTTCCAGCGCCTTTCCAATCTCATAAAGACGGATCATGGCTTTCCCCTTCTTTCTGCTCCAATTCTTCCATCATTTGAATAATATGGCTGCCGTAGGCAATGGAATCGTCGGCAATAAAGGTCAATTCCGGGATTTTCCGCAGATGCAGCCGCTGACTGATCTGCCGTTTCAGATAACCGGATGCACTAACCAATCCCTTCACCGAATTTTTGGTCTGCTCCATGCCTTGAATGGTGCTGACATACACCTTACAGTGGGAAAGATCGTTTGCCAGCTGCACCTTTACCACACTGAGCATGGGATCAATCCGGGGATCCTTCAATTCCCGAATCAGGATGGAAAGCTCCCGCTTCATGTCTTCGGTGAGCCGGCCTAGTTTAAATCCTGCCATGTCTTTTCAAACCTCCCTTTGGAAGCCGGGGCATCAATCCCGGTATTCCTCCAGGATGAAGCTCTCAAACACGTCCCCGACTTTGATATCATTATATTTTTCCAGGCCAATGCCGCATTCATACCCTTGAGCGACTTCCTTCTGGTCATCCTTAAAGCGCTTCAAGGAGCTGATCTTGTCTTCGCAGAGTACCACGCCGTCCCGCACCAAGCGGATCATAGCGTTTCTGGCCACCTTGCCTTCGGTGACATAGCAGCCGGCCACAGTGCCCACACCGGTAATCCGATACACTTCCCGCACTTCGGCTTGGCCCAGTGCCACTTCCCGAATCTTGGGCTCCAGCATACCCTTCATAGCCTGCTCCACATCTTCAATGGCATCGTAAATGATCCGATACAACCGGATCTCCACATCGCCAGCCGCCTGCATTTCCTTTGCGGTATTGTCAGGCCGCACGTTGAAGCCGATGATAATGGCGTTGGAAGCCTGAGCCAGCATCACGTCGGAACGGTTGATGGCGCCTACGCCGCCGTGGATCACCCGTACCCGCACTTCGTCGTTGCTGAGCTTTTCCAAAGACTGCTTGACTGCTTCCACCGAACCGTTGACGTCTGCCTTCACCACCAGGTCCAGTTCCTTGCGCTCACCCTGTTCCATTTGGCTGAACAGGTTATCCAAGGTGACCTTTTGATAATGGCTGAACTGTTCTTCTTTGGCTTCGTGCTTGCGCTTATCCACCAGTTCTTTGGCCAGCCGCTCGTTTTCTACGGCGTTGAATTCGTCGCCTGCCTGAGGTACTTCGCCCAAGCCGGTAACTTCCACCGGCACGCAGGGACCGGCAGACTGTACTTCTACGCCCTTGTCGTTGATCATAGCCCGAACACGTCCTACAGAGGTGCCGGCAATGATGATGTCGCCATGCTTCAAAGTACCATTTTGCACCAGCAAAGTGGCGATGGGGCCGCGGCCTTTATCCAGCCGGGATTCGATGACAGTGCCCTTGGCCAAGCGGTTGGGGTTGGCTTTCAACTCCAGCACGTCGGCGGTGAGGAGCACCATCTCCAGCAGCTCGTCGATGCCTTCTCCGGTCTTGGCGGAAACAGGGACGCAAACCACGTCGCCGCCCCATTCTTCCGGCACCAGTTCGTATTCGGTGAGCTGTTCCTTCACTCGCTCCACATTGGCGCCTTCCTTATCGATTTTGTTGATGGCAACAATGATGCTGACGCCGGCCGCTTTGGCATGGTTGATGGATTCCACGGTTTGAGGCATAATGCCGTCATCCGCCGCTACCACCAGGATTGCAATGTCGGTGACCAGAGCGCCCCGGCTGCGCATGGCAGTAAAGGCTTCATGACCAGGGGTGTCCAGGAAGGTGATGTTCCGGCCGCTTTCTAAAGTGACCTGGTAAGCACCGATGTGCTGAGTAATGCCGCCGGCTTCGGTAGAAGTAACATCGCTGTGGCGGATCTTATCCAGGATAGATGTTTTGCCGTGGTCAACGTGGCCCATTACCACCACAATGGGGCAGCGGGGCTGGAGATCTTCGGCTTTATCCTCTTCTTCGGTGAACAACCGCTCTTCGATGGTGACGATAACTTCTTTTTCCACCTTGGCGCCCAGTTCTTCTGCTACCAGGCTGGCGGTATCGAAGTCGATGGTCTCGTTCTGGCTGGCCATGACGCCGAGCATCATCAGCTTTTTAATGACTTCCGTCACGTTGACCTTTAAGCGGCTGGCCAATTCGCTGACCACGATTTCGTCGGGGATCAGTACCTTCAGCTGCTGCTTTCTGGCCCGTTCCAGTTCCAAGCGTTGAAGTTTTTGGGCTTCGGTCTCCCGCTTGTTGGAGTATTTTGCCTTCTGCCGTTGGGCGTTTTTGTTGGCAAACTTCTGCTTACGGGTGGCGTTGGCATACTGCTTAGTGGAGTTGGAAGGAGCAATCCGGTCGTACTTTTCGTTGTACTTATCCAGGTTGATCTCCATCTTGGAGGTGTCCACGTGACGCATCTGCTGCTCGAAGTTTTTGCTGTCCCCCATATTGGTGTTGAAGTTTTGCGCCGGCGCTTCCTTCTTGGGCTTTTGCTTGGCAGCGGGCTTGTTGTTCTTAGGCTGAGGCTCTTCGGTACGCTTTTTCACCGTTTCAAACCGGGATGCATCGAACTTTGCCTTGGGCTCCTGCTTTTCCTTGCCGGTAGTAACCGGTTTTTCCGGCTGCTTTTTGGCAGCAGGCTTTTGTGCCGGTTTTTCCTCTTTCTTTTTAGCGGGAGCAGGCTGGGAAGCACTCTGCTTTTCCGGAGCCTTTTCTTTTTTCTCACCTTTCTCGCCAGCCGGTTTTTTCTTGGCCGGTGCGGGAGCCTTCTCCTGCTTGGGTTGGGGCGGCTTGCTGGTCGCAGTGAAGTAATCGTTGATGTTCTCAAGCTGGTTCTTCTGGGTGTAGTACTCAAAGACGTAGTTCAGCTCATCTTCACTGAGCACCGAAACGCTTTTGCGGGGTTCGCCCGTGTATTTGCTCAGCAGCTCAATAACCTCTTTATTGGGTTTATTTAAATCTTTGGCAACTTCGCCTAATTTGTATTTAAT
>DXWR01000140.1 GCA_019416775.1 Oscillospiraceae bacterium
TACTGTGCCTGTACCCCTTGAGGAAGCTGATCCGAGATGGCAAGCTGAACCGGACTCTGTTCTACCATAGCGGCAATGATTTCTTCCGGCAGATGTTTCTGCGGCGGCAGAGGCTGTGGACCTCTGGTTTGGGAGATATCATAGGCTTTGGTAATGGTATAACCATTCGCTATGGTGCCGTCCTCTTTGGTATATTCCTGATCCGCAAAGAAGGTGTATCCCTTTTCACCGGAACGGATGGAGCGCCCGGCTTCCTTCCATTTATCAAAGGTGCGGGGATGGGTGATCTCCTTGTTCTGATTATATAGGATGAGAAGGTTGCGGGTACTCTGCGGGGTACACTGAGCCATAAAATTGAGGAAGCCCTTCATGGAAGCGTCATCTTTGAACACTTCCTGTGCCTGAGCATCCACTTTTGCCCATGCGTCCTCACGTTCAGCCTGCTTCATGGAGGCATATTCTTCTTTGGTGTACTGCTGTTCCGGCTGAAGCTGAGTTTCCTGTTTTCTGCCGATCAAATTTGATAAATCGATACTGCATTACCTGCCTTTCTGTTTTTTCTTCTTTTTACGGGAATGGCCCGGAGTAGGATGCTGACGATCCTGCTGTTTGGCCTTTTCCTCTTTTTTCTTCACTTGCTCCTGCTTGATCTCCTGCAGTTCCTTTTTCACCGAAGGCTTTTGCTCCGGCTGATCATCACGGCTTGTTAAGCCGGGCGAAGAGTTTTTGCTGGGCGAGGAAGGCTCGGACGGACTCTTTTCCGCTGCTGGGTCCCCGAATTCCTGTTCCCGGCCAATGGTAAAATTTCCAGCTTCACCCTGCCCGGCAGAACCGATATTGAAGTCATCCTCAGCACCGCCCACCTCGAATTCCACTGCGCCATTTTCCATCTGGACAGTTTCTGTTCTGCTGGGGGCAGAGGCTGCGGGGGCCTGCTGTTCCTGCTCCGCCGCTTTCTCCAGAGTGGCTTCTCCGGCTTCCGCTTTCACATAATCCAAGCCGAGGTTGTCGTAGATACGCTGGATTTTAGTGGCGTCATCCGCAAATACCACCAATTCGATGTGATCGCCCTTTTGTTTGTTCCGGATGGGCACATACAAAAGACCGTGTTCCTTGGCCTCCCGGACAAAATCTTTCATATGCGTTGCAGGCAGATTGAAAAACTTAAACGGGCGCTGCTCCCGAAGCATTCGGACAAGCCTTGTTTTGCCGTGGGTTTTCTTCTGATCTTTCAGCACTGCGTAGACAAACAGCGCAAAATTCTTCGCCGCCAGACCCGACAGCTTGAGGGCTACTTCAGTCCCTTCAAGGGTAAAGCGGACGATCTGGTCGGCAGGATCGCTTCCATAGTTCAATCAAATCACCACGCTTTCATCGCTCCAAATCACGGGAGCGTTTGTGTTTTGCTTTTTCCGGCGCAGGTTCCTTGGAAAAGGAATCCACGCCGGGAATCAGGGACAGGCTGGAGCCGGTATCCCATTTCACTCCGATCTGCCCGATATCGTCCACATAGGCAACGGTGCCCTTGGTACCCGGCGGCGGAGACTGCGGATCTTCCATGTGATTTAAGGTAATACGGGTACCCACAGGGTATTGCTGGCGAATATATGCTACCTGTTCTTTTGTAGGGATTCGGTTCAAGTAATCATCTCCTTTTTTGATTTTCCCGATTCCGGGATTGCTTTTTCTGTTCTTCTTTTGCCTGCTGGTCCTTGTGCTGCTGTTCTTCCTGCTGTGCTGCCTGCAGGTGCTGTTCCATCTCAATAGAATGAATTTCGATATTCCGGCACAGCTTGGCGGTATGGCGCAGCTTTTTCAGCTGCTCTGTGAGGACGTCAATCTGCGGGGAATTTGGCTGATAGCGGTAGAGCTTCTGGCGCTCTTTTAGAAGCACAGCGATTTCATCCTCCGCTTTTTGCCGGATGGCATGAAGCTGCCCCCGGTCCTCAATGTGGTTTTTGAAAATGAATTCCGCCTGCTCGATCCGCTGATCCAGCTTGCGGATATCTTCCCGCACAGCGTAGCTGGGGTAGGGCGGTTTCTTGCGAAGCACTCCCACCTTATATAAATAGGAATAATAGAGGGCCCGCAGGCCGGAAAGCTTGGGGGAAGGTTTTTCCCCAAGAAGGAGAAGGAAGCGGCTGGCCGGAGGTGTTTGTTTCCCAGCCCGGTATGGAGGCTTAGGATAGAGGATGCGGTTCTGGATGGCTTCCGGGGTGTACTGCTTGCCCAAGGTTTTAAACCGGACGGTGCGCCCGGTGCCCGGAAGGATCAGCGTAGGGTACTTCCTGTCAAACCGGAAGGCATAGCCCCGTTTCTCCAATGCCCGCAGGAACTGCTTCCATGTGAGGGAAGCGGCGATGGCAGCATCGACGTCCTGCCGGATGGGTGTTTCCCAAGTAGCAGTTCCATTCTGCTCGGCCAGCCACTGGGCGTAAGGGCGGGCTACCCGTTCCGACTTCTCGGTGTCGATGACCGAGAGGTGGTATTTCCGGCACAGTTCATCCGAAATTTTCCGCACCCCAGTGACATAGGTTCTTTCATTGCTCCGGTATTTCCTGCCGTTTTTCGTAGACACGGAATTCCAGACAATATGGTTATGGATGCATTTGGTATTGAGATGGGTGCTGACCACCGCCTGAAACTCCCCGCCGAGCAGCCGGTCCGCAAATTCCAGCCCGATTTGATGGGCCAGTTCCGGGGAAACCTCTCCAGCGGAAAAGCTTTGCACCAGATGGAA
>DXWR01000141.1 GCA_019416775.1 Oscillospiraceae bacterium
TTCAAGAAAGAAAAATAATGGGCACAGCAACTCGTGCTGATTTCCCTGTGAAGAACAGCCACTCAAACATCAAAAGAGTGGTTGTTTTACTTTTTGTCTGCTTATTTCAAACACCGCCGTTCCGGCTCACTGCCGGACAAAAACAAAACAACCGCCCTTGTCACGAGCGGTTGCATTTTTATTTTATCAGACTTTTAGCGCAGGTGCCGGTACTTCTTTTTGCTCTTGCCCTTTTTCCGCCGCTGTTTTTTGCCCAGGACCACCAACAGAATCACCAGAATTACCAACAACACGATGGCCAAAATCACAAAGGGATTGGTGAAAAATAAACCGATCTCATAAAACACCCAGCTCACCCAGCTGACTTCCACATCCTCGGTGGCTACCAGATCTACCGTGGCCAAGGTCTCATCCTGGAGCCGCAGCTCCAAGCTGCCCAGCACGTCTCCCTTGTGCACCGGGGCCAGGATCTCCTGGTTGACGGTGGCCACCTTCTGAATGGTGGACAGGTCCAGCAGATCCTCATTGGGAATCAAGCAGATCACATCCTGGGCCGGAGAAAGGAGCACATAGCTCTTCCCGCTGGCCAGCCGAACGTTGGCTTCCTCAATATAGTCCCCGGTAGTGACTACGGTGCGGGTGGCGAAGGTATCGAAGGCCCATTCGTAGAGGTTGATGGTATCGATGTAGGTGTAGTTGGTGGCATTGCCGTTATCGTCCAGGTTTTGGGCCCCCATCACCACGCAGATGTAGTTGAACCCGTCCTTGCTCCCTGCTGTAACCAGGTTTTTGGTGTTTTGGTCGGTGGTGCCGGTCTTCACTCCCCGGCTGTACTCATAATAGTACTCGTTGCCCTCCCGGACCATTCCGTTGGTGTGCACCACCACCTGCTTATCCCGCATATTGGTGGGAGAGATATAGTAGTTGTCGGTGGAGGAAATCACATCAAAAATCTGCTGGGATTGGGCTTTGCTATCCGCATCCAGCGGCCGGTCGTCGTAGATGGGCATATTGTAAGCGTACTGAGTGATCAGATACATATCCCGGGCGGTGGAATATTGGTTGGGGTCGTCCAGGCCGTGGGCGTTGGTGAAGTGGGTGTTGGTGCAGCCAATCTCCTGGGCCTTGGCGTTCATGGCGTCGATGAAGGGCTGCTGATCCCCGTTGCCGTAGTATTCCGCAATCATGCTGGCAGCTTCACAGGCAGAATTCAGCATCAGGGCATAGAGAAGGTTGCGCAGGGTCACCGTCTCCCCCACCACAATCCCGGCGTTGGAGGCGTCCCGGCCGTAGAGCTCATCCTGCACTGCCCGGGACATGGTGATGGTGGTGCCGTCCAGATCCGACCAGGTCTCCACCGCAATGATGAAGGTCATGATCTTCACCAAAGAAGCGGGGAGAAGCTGCTCGTCCGCATTTTTTTCGTACACCACCGTATTGGTGTCGGTGTTGACTAAAATGGCGGCTTCGCTGTGCACCTCAAAAGTGTCGGGGGTGTAGGTCAAGGCAGCCCCGCTTAAGGGGGTGATTAACAGCACCACGCTGACCACCGCGGCCAGCAGGGCGGTAAAGGGTTTTTTCCAGTTCATCTATTCACAATCCTTTTCGGTTATTCTCGATCCATTCCCTGCTCTATTCCGGCAGGTTAATTTTTATCATACCACACCGGAAAACCCTTGGCAAGGAGAATTCCTGTACAGTATACCCCAAAACTGTGACAGGATTATGAAATTTTTCCCGAGACTCCCTCTCTTAAGAAAACCTTAAGAAGTGGGTGGAACAGGCCGGTCGTTTCCCGCCGGTAAAAGAAAAAGGCCGGACAAAGCGCCGGTCTTTCCTGGAAAATTCACTTTTTATCCTTAGAGGAATCTTTTTGCGAAGGCAGCTCCACCGGCACCACGTCCTTAAACATAGCCCGGTACCGAGGCGGAATGGCTTTGTCCTTGTGGTAACGGCCGAAGTACCACATCTGAAACTGTTCCAGCTCGCTGAGCCGCTGCAAAAACTGATGTAAAAACCCCAGAGCGGTGTCCTTTTCGTTGAGGTTCATAAACTGCTTGATCCGGGCGGGGGCGTCGTGGGTCAGGATCACGTCCACCTGATCCCCCACCAAAGCCAAATGCCGCAGGGCTTTGTCGGTCTGTTCCAGCACCGGCAGCCGCAGGGCGTGGGCTTTCTCCTGGGTCATTTCCTCCAGATCCTCTACCGGATCCCCACCGCCAAAAGCAAAGAGGGTGAGGTTTTCAATGGTAAATACCTCTCCCCGGCAGAGGTGCCGGATATTGGGGGCAATGGTGTGGACCATGCCGCCGCAGTACTCCTCTAAGGGGTACTCCTCCAACCGGTCAAAGTTTTCGTTGAGCCCTTCCACAAAGAGGATGTTAAATTTCAACTTGCTGAGATATTTTAAGGCGGCTTTTTCCTGCTTGCTGCCATCCCAGATAAACCCAAAGTCCCCGCAAACCAGCAAGGTGTCCCCGGGCTTTAGCTGCTTCATGGGTTTTTCCTTAAAGCGATTCAAATCGCCGTGCAAATCGCCGGTGACGTAGATCATACTTTCACTCCCTCATTGGCTTTGCCAATGTTTCTATTGTATCACATTTCATCTGGGTTTCCTAGGGGGATTTTTTGAAGGAATGATGAATATTCGCAGAGTACCGCAAGGGAAATTCCTTTCCCATCATTTCCCTCCATAGCGCTTTTTCCACTCCTTGATCTGGGCCAGCCGTGTCTTAAACCGCCCCTCCACCCCTTGTTCCGTAGGGCGGTAATACTCCCGACCCACCAGAGAATCCGGAAGGCACTGCATATTGGTGAGTTTGTCTTTGGTGTGGTGGGCGTACTGGTAGCCTTCCCCGTAGTGAAGCTCTTTCATCAGCCGGGTGGGGGCGTTGCGGATCACCAAAGGCACCGGCTCCGCCAACTGGGTCAAGGCGTCCTGTTTGGCAGACTGGTAGGCCACATCCAACGAATTGGACTTGGGGGCCAAAGACAGGTACACCACCGCCTGAGTCAGGTTTAGGTTGCACTCCGGCATTCCAATGAAGTGGCAAGCCTGGTAGGCGGCCACCACCAACTCCAAGGCCCGGGGATCCGCCAGTCCCACATCCTCGCTGGCAAACCGGATCAGCCGCCGGGCAACGTACAGCGGGTCCTCCCCCGCTTCCAGCATCCGGGCCAGCCAGTACACTGCCGCATCCGGGTCGGAGTTGCGCATGGATTTGTGAAGAGCGGAGATCAGATTGTAGTGCTCCTCCCCCTGTTTGTCATAGAGCAGGGATTTTTTAGAGGTGCACTGTTCCAGCACCTGTTTCGTCACGGTGACGGTGTCCCCTTGGGCGTCCCCGTTGAGCACTACCATCTCCAAGGTGGATAAAGCAGTGCGGGCATCCCCGTTGGCAAAGACAGCAATGGCGGTAAGCATCTCCGGGGCAATGCTGATTTTCTGGCCTCCAAAGCCCCGGGGGTCAGTGAGAGCCCGATTCAGCAGGGCGGTGAGATCTTCGATGGAAAGGCTTTGCAGTACAAATACCTTACACCGGCTCAACAGCGCCCCATTGACCTCAAAGGAAGGGTTTTCGGTGGTGGCGCCGATGAGGATAATGCTCCCTTTCTCCACAAAGGGAAGGAAGGCATCCTGCTGGGCTTTGTTGAACCGATGGATCTCATCCACAAAGACAATGGTTCTTGCCCCGAATTTCCGGTTGTCCTCTGCCTGCTGCATCACTCCCCGGATCTCCTTGATGCCGCTGGTCACAGCGGAAAAGTCGATAAAAGCAGCCTTGGTGTGATGGGCGATGACCCGGGCCAAGGTAGTTTTCCCCACCCCCGGAGGTCCCCAGAAGATCATGGAGGAGATGTGATCGCTTTCAATCAGCCGCCGAAGCACCTTTCCTGGTCCCAGCAGATGCTGCTGGCCCACAATTTCATCCAACGTCCGGGGACGCAGCCGGGCCGCCAGAGGGGCGTCGTCAGAGTGTTGAAAAAGGGTCTGCTGTTCCATCTGGGATGCCTCCTTGAAAAATTTCTGGCTTTATGATACGCCAATTTGCCGGGGAATGCAAGGGCGGCAAACAGAATCTTCCCCTCCTGCCGGAGAATGAAACTGGAAAAGCAAGAAGCCCATTCCGGCTCGTCCGGCAGAGATGTTTCCAGCGAAAACTCCCTTGGTCCAAAAAAATCCGCCTCTGTACCTTCCAGAGACGGATCTTTGTTTGCTTATAATGGAGAAGCAGCAAAATTTACAGCGCTGCTACAATGGCATCGCCCATGCCCTTGCAGCCTACCGGGATTTCCCCGTCGGGAGAAATCCGGCTGCGGATGTCGGGGGTACGGTAACCCTGCTCCAACACCTTCCGCACTGCGGCTTCAATGTCGTCCGCTTCCTTATCCATGTCAAAGGAATACCGGAGCATCATGGCAGCGGACAGGATGGTGGCGATGGGGTTGGCCT
>DXWR01000142.1 GCA_019416775.1 Oscillospiraceae bacterium
GCTAGTGGATCATCTATAATAATCGGAGCAGACTAAACTGGTTCCAATGGTAAGTTCCCGCTCCGTTATTTTTCGTACTTGTCTACTATACCATTCCATCCCGATCTTGTCAACACTTTTTTTCAAAAAATTTTGTTTTCCGGTTTTTTGCCGGGAAGAAGGGGGGAAATGGGACTGATTTTCGGCGGTTTGTCTTTGTTACCCTCTTTTTTTTCCTGAGGGGATTTGTTATAATGACTGTATTCAGACCTTTTCATTGCAGTTACTGGAGGAGAGAATTTGTCCAAAGATAAATCTTTGATCCGCAATTTTTCCATTATCGCCCACATTGACCACGGCAAATCCACCTTGGCGGACCGGATGCTGGAACTTTCCGGCAGCGTTGCCCAGCGGGAGATGGAAGCCCAGCTGCTGGACGATATGGACATTGAGCGGGAACGGGGCATTACCATCAAAGCGCGTGCTGTAAAATTGGATTATGAAGCCCTGGACGGAAAGACCTATGAATTTAATTTGATCGACACCCCCGGCCATGTGGACTTTCATTATGAAGTGTCCCGGTCGTTAGCCGCCTGTGAGGGAGCGGTGCTGGTGGTGGACGCATCTCAGGGCATTGAAGCCCAGACCTTAGCCAACACCTATTTGGCCATTGACAACGATCTGGAAGTGGTGCCAGTTCTGAATAAGATCGATCTGCCCGGCGCTGACCCGGAGCGGGTGAGCCAGGAAATCGAGGATGTCATCGGCATTCCCGCAGAGGATGCCCCTCGGATCAGTGCAAAAACCGGGGAAAATGTCCGGGATGTCATGGAGCGCATCATCCGGGACATTCCTGCTCCGTCGGGAGACGACCAGGCGCCGCTGCAAGCATTGATCTTCGACTCCTACTACGATTCCTACAAAGGGGTTATTGTCTACATCCGCATTAAGCAGGGCAAGGTGAAGGTAGGAGATACCATCCGGATGATGGCTTCCGGCGCCTGCTTTACCGTGGTGGAACTGGGCTATATGGGCGCCAAAACTCCCATCCCGGCCCAAGAGTTGACCGCCGGGGAGGTGGGCTACATTGCCGCTTCCATTAAGAACATCTCCGACACCACGGTGGGGGATACCGTGACCTTGGACAGTCATCCGGCTCTGTCGCCGCTGCCCGGTTACCGGAAAGCGCAGCCTATGGTGTTCAGCGGCATTTATCCGGCGGACGGCGCCAAGTATCCGGATCTGCGGGATTCTTTGGAAAAGCTGAAACTCAACGATGCCGCCTTGAGTTTTGAACCGGAAACCAGTAAAGCCTTGGGCTTCGGCTTCCGCTGCGGCTTTTTGGGACTGCTCCACATGGAGATCATCCAAGAGCGGCTGGAGCGGGAATTTAATTTGGATCTGATCGTCACAGCGCCCAGCGTGGTGTATGAGATTGTCACCACGGCAGGGGAGACGCTGAAGGTGGATAACCCCGCCAACTATCCGGATCCCGGCACCATCGCCCAGTCCAGGGAACCCTTTGTGAAGGCGGACATCTTCACCCCTGTGGATTACGTGGGCAGCATTATGGAGCTGTGCCAGGACCGCCGAGGGGTGTTTGAAACCATGGAGTATCTGGACGAAACCCGGGTGGAGATGCACTACCAGCTTCCTTTGAACGAAATTGTCTACGACTTTTTCGATGCGCTGAAGAGCCGCACCAAAGGCTATGCGTCCTTTGACTATGAACTTTCCGGTTATCGGGATTCTCAGCTGGTCAAGCTGGATATTTTGTTGAACGGGGAGATCGTGGATGCCTTGAGTTTTATTGTCCACAAGGATAAGGCCTATCCAAGAGCTCGGCGGATTGCGGAAAAGCTGAAGGAAAACATTCCCCGTCAGCTCTTCGAGGTGCCTATCCAGGCGGCCATCGGCGGCAAGATCATCGCCCGGGAAACGGTGAAGGCCATGCGCAAGGATGTACTGGCCAAGTGTTACGGCGGCGACATCACCCGGAAAAAGAAGCTGTTGGAAAAACAGAAGGAAGGTAAAAAGCGGATGCGCCAGTTAGGCACGGTAGAAGTGCCTCAGGAAGCCTTTATGGCGGTGCTGAAGCTGGATACCTGAGTTTATGAAAGTTGCAGGAGGCGACGGAATGAAGAAGAAAAAACTGCTTCACATTGTTGTGACGGTAGTCTGGATCGCAATGCTGGTGCTGCTGGCCATCTTCCAGATGCCCTATCAGGTGAATCGGATCCAGATCCAATATGAAAGCGCTGCGGCGCTGGACGCGTCCCAGATGACCTTGCGCTATGAATCCGACGGGCAGTTCGGTTATGCCGGCGGAGACGGCTTTTTGGCAGGAGGCGGCGTGGTTCCTCAGTGCTACACCGATACCTCCACCATTGCCAATGACGGTGGTTACGCGGATTTTCTGTTGAGCGTCAATCTCAATGATGTTCGCCCCGACCAAATCCGCTTGGACAACTGCGGCGGTGCCTATGACATCACCATCTCCGCCATCCGTTTTTATCAGGGGGACAAAATGCTCTACACCATTGAGGGGAAAGAGCTTTTCCAGGTGTTTTCCACCAACGAGCTGATCACCATGACCCAGGAAGAAAACGGCATTCATTTGGTGGCACAGGATTCCACCGGGGATTTGAACGACGGTTTTCTGGTCTCCCAAAATGGGTTTGCCGGGCTGCTTGGCAGCCACACCCAGCATTACTCCTGGTATCATCTGGTGATGGCGCTGGTGTATACCCTGATTTGGGCAGGGATCCTCTTTGGCTCCCAGTTGATCAATAAATTGGAAGCCCGTCCGGTGAAGCAAAGATCGTAAAAGCAAGGAAATGTTTGCCTCGAAAAAATTTTTCGGGGCATTTTTTCTGCCTTTTCGGGGAAAAACCCCAATAGGACAGCCAATTTTCAAAGAGAAGAAAACAATGAAAGTTTTTCACTTCTTTCCCCGGTTTTTACTTTACAACGGACAGAATACGTGATAAAATGTAACCGTATCAAAGTGCCAGAAACCGGCAGGCCGATGTTTGGTTCGGCCAAGGCGGGTTTGCCCGCCGGGAAAAAGGGAAGCGGCACTTAAATTCATAAGGAGGACACATCCAATGGCTATCAAAAGAAAAATGAAAACGATGGATGGTAATACCGCTGCGGCGTATGTCAGCTATGCGTTTACCGATGTGGCGGCAATCTACCCCATCACCCCCTCTTCCCCCATGGCAGACGTGACCGATAAATGGGCGGCCCAGGGCAAGAAAAACCTGTTCGGCGAAACGGTCAAGGTAACGGAAATGGAATCGGAGGGCGGCGCCGCCGGTGCGGTTCACGGTTCTCTGACTGCCGGTGCGTTGACCACCACCTACACTGCTTCCCAGGGCCTGCTTTTGATGATCCCCAATATGTATAAGATTGCCGGCGAGCTGCTCCCCGCCGTCATCGATGTTTCTGCCCGTGCGCTGGCCAGCCACGCACTGAGCATCTTCGGCGACCACCAGGACGTATATGCCTGCCGTCAGACCGGCTTTGCCATGCTGGCTTCCACCAATGCACAGGAAATCATGGATCTGGGCGCTGTGGCTCACCTTTCCGCCATCAAGGGCCGGGTTCCCTTCCTGCACTTCTTTGATGGTTTCCGCACCAGCCACGAATATCAGAAAGTTGCTGTGTGGGATAACGAAGATCTGGCTGATATGCTGGACTATGACGCAGTCAACGAGTTCCGTCACCGCTCCCTGAACCCGGAACACCCGGCACAGAGAGGTACTGCGCAGAACCCCGACGTGTTCTTCCAGGCAAGAGAAGCCAGCAACAAGTATTACGATGCTCTGCCCGGCGTGGTAGAAGATTACATGAACCAGGTCAATGAAAAGTTGGGCACCAATTACGGCCTGTTCAACTATGTGGGCGCTCCCGACGCAGAACACGTCATCGTGGCCATGGGCAGCGTCTGCGACACCATCGGCGAAGCCATCAACTACCTGAATGCCAACGGCGAAAAGGTGGGCCTGGTGAAGGTTCGTCTGTACCGTCCCTTCGTGGGCGACAAGCTGGTGGAATGTCTGCCGGATACCGTCAAGCAGATCAGCGTTCTGGACCGCACCAAGGAGCCCGGCGCCATCGGCGAGCCCCTGTACCTGGATGTGGTGGCTGCTCTCAACGGCACCAAGTTCAACAATGTTACCATCTTCGGCGGCCGCTACGGTCTGGGCAGCAAGGACACCACTCCCGCTCAGATCATCGCCGTATACCGCAATAAGGACAAGAAGCGCTTCACTATCGGCATTGATGACGATGTGACCTACCTGTCCCTGCCCATCGGCGAAAATCCGGACACCACCCCGGCCGGCATCAAGAGCTGCAAGTTCTGGGGCCTGGGCGCAGACGGCACCGTTGGCGCCAACAAGAACTCTGTTAAGATCATCGGTGACCACACCGACATGAACGTACAGGCTTACTTCGATTATGACTCCAAGAAGTCCGGCGGCGTCACCATCTCCCACCTGCGGTTTGGCCACGCCCCCATCACTTCTACCTACCTCATCGACAAGGCTGACTTCGTTGCTTGCCACAATCCTTCTTATGTGCGCAAGTACGACATGGTCAGCGATGTCAAGCCCGGCGGCACCTTCCTGCTCAACTGTGAGTGGACCGGCGAAGAGCTGGATAAGGAACTGCCCGGCCAGATGAAGCGCTACATCGCACAGAACAACATTCAGTTCTACACCATCGACGGTGTGAAGCTGGGCCGTGAAATCGGTCTGGGACGTCGGATCAACACCGTGCTCCAGAGCGCCTTCTTTAAACTGGCTAACATCATCCCTGCGGAAGATGCCATCCAGTACATGAAGGATGCCGCTACCGCTTCTTACTCCAAGAAGGGCGAAGAAATTGTCAAGATGAACCATAACGCCATCGAACGCGGTGCGCAGGAAGTGGTGAAGGTTGACGTTCCCGAGTCCTGGAAGGATTGCCCCGATGAAGACCTGAATGTGAAGGTGGAGTGCGACAATAAGTACCTCAGCGATTATATCAACGAAGTGCTGATCCCCGTCAATGCCCAGGCCGGCAACAAGCTGCCCGTTTCCGCTTTCGCCAACCGTGCTGACGGCCAGGTTCCGCTGGGAAGCTCTGCCTTTGAAAAGCGCGGCATCGCCATCGACGTTCCGGTTTGGAACAATGAAAACTGCATCCAGTGCAACTTCTGCTCCTACGTCTGCCCCCACGGCTGTATCCGTCCCGTAGTGATGACCGAGGAAGAAAAGAACAATGTACCGGAAGGCACCAAGGTTTTGGGCCTCACTGGCATCAACGGTTTGTACTTCGGCATGAGTGTGTCTGTGATGGACTGCACCGGCTGCGGCAGCTGTGCCAACGTCTGCCCCGGCAAGAAGGGTGCCAAGGCTCTGGAAATGAAGCCTCTGGAAACCCAGTACGACAAGCAGGCTTTCTTCGATTACGGCATCAACCTGCCTGAAAAGAAGGAAGTGGCTGAGAAATTCAAGCCCACTACCGTCAAGGGCAGCCAGTTCCGCAAACCTTATCTGGAATTCTCCGGCGCCTGCGCAGGCTGCGGCGAAACTCCTTACGCCAAGCTGGCTACCCAGATCTGCGGCGATCGGATGTACATCGCCAACGCCACCGGCTGCTCCTCCATCTGGGGCGGCAGCTCTCCCTCCACTCCTTACACCACCGACCACCGCGGCTTCGGTCCTGCTTGGGCAAACTCCCTGTTCGAGGACAACGCGGAATACGGCTACGGTATGTACACCGCTCAGAAGACTCTGCGCAACAAGCTGATCAACAAGCTGGCTGCCAAGCTGCCTGAGGTGGAAAACGCTGAAGTGAAGGAAGCCATTGAAACCTATCTGGCCACCAAGGATGACGGCAATGCCAACCGCGTGGCTACCGACAACCTGGTTGCTGCTCTGGAAAACTGCGGCTGCGATTTCGCCAAGGAAATCCTGGAAGAGAAGGAATTCCTCTCCAAGAAGTCCTGCTGGATCTTCGGCGGCGACGGCTGGGCTTACGATATCGGCTTCGGCGGTTTGGACCACGTGCTGGCCTCCAACGAAGACGTGAATGTCATGGTGTTCGATACCGAAGTGTACTCCAACACCGGCGGACAGTCTTCTAAGTCCACTCCCGAAGGCGCCATCGCTCAGTTTGCAGCGGCTGGTAAGGAAACCAAGAAAAAAGACCTGGCTGCCATCGCCATGAGCTACGGCTACATCTATGTGGCTCAGATCGCCCAGGGCGCCGACCGCAACCAGTGCATCAAGGCCATGGTGGAAGCGGAAAGCTACAACGGTCCTTCTCTGATCATTGCTTACGCTCCCTGCATCAACCACGGCATTAAGGCTGGTATGAGCAAGGCGCAGGACGAAGAAAAGAAGGCTGTGGATACCGGTTACTGGCACCTGTTCCGCTACGATCCTCGTCGTACCGCGGAAGGCAAGAACCCCTTCCAGCTGGATTCCAAGGCTCCGACCATGAATTATCAGGACTTCCTGATGGGCGAAGTTCGGTACAATGTATTGGCCCGGACCAATCCCGAACGTGCTCAGAAGCTGTTTGCGGAAGCCGAAGCCAATGCCAAGGCCAAGTACGAGCACCTGGTGAAGCTGGCTGCGGAAGAGTAATCTTTCCACATCGCTAAGCAAATATGCAACTTTTGGAGGCAGGCCTAAGAGCCTGCCTCTTTCTTTGTCAAAATGCAAAATTGACGGTGGATTTCGGCGGATTTTCTTTGACAGTTTCCAGCTTTTGTCGTACAATATGGGTAGAACCGAATCGAAGGAGACCGGCTATGAAACTGAAACTATCCGCAACGGTGGCAGTGCTGCTGAGCTTTTGCTTCCTTCTTATGGGGTGCAGCCAGCAGACATCTGTCCAGGAAGCCACAGCATCTACCCCACAAACCCTCTCGGAATATGTACAAGCCAATGAAACCTCCTTGCACTATCTGTTGGGTATCAACGACGGTGACGATGTCACCCTGACAGCAGAAGAAGACGTGTTGAAGATTTGTTATTTTTATCCTGCCGGCATTCATCCCGAACAGGAACTTTTGGATCATGCCGCAGAAAACAACCGCTTGAATTGGCAGGAGGCGGCGGATCGCATGACCCGGGATTTGGGAATTACCATCACGGTCAGTGCTACTTATCAGACCGATGATGGAACGGTATTGGCAAGCTATGAATGTGTGGGTGCGGCAGGATAACCCGAACTAGGAAGGGAGGAGCGCCATGGCAAAAAAATCCGGTGTTTCCAACTTCACTCCGGCACAACTGAATACCAGGCTGAAAAAAGGGGAGTTGCTTCCGGTGTATCTGCTGTACGGGCCGGAGCAGGGGCTTTTGCAGGCCATGGCAGAACGGGTGATGGAGGCGGCAGTTCCCAAAGAAAACCAGCCCATGCTTCTCAACCGGTTGGAGGGGGAGAAGCTGGGGATAGATCAGCTGTTGGCTCTTTGCCGGACAGTACCCTTTTTGGGAGACCGGCGGTGTGTGGCGGTGAGTGATTTTCCTCTGGATAAATTGGGGAAAGCCGATGGGGAAGCCATGAAGCAGCTGCTTGCTGCTCCCAGTCCCTTTACGGTGCTGCTGCTTACCTATTCCAATCCGGAATTAGATCTTACCAAAGCCAAATGGAAACCTTATCTGGAAGCCATCCGAAAGGTAGGGGCGGTTTGTGAATTTACCCACAAAACCCCCAGTGAGCTGGTAAAAGCCCTCTGTACCTACTGTGCCAAACGGGGCGGAAGCCTATCGGCACAAACCGCCGCCTTTTTGGTGGATCGGTGCGGGGTGGAATACAGCCTTTTAACGGCAGAAACCGATAAGCTGCTGGCCTATACCCAGGGGCGGGAGATTACCCGGGAGGACATCCAACAGCTTTGCAGCAAAACCATTGAGCGCAGCGCCTTTGATTTAGCGGCAGCGCTGGTGGAAGGACGGGCCAAAGATGCCTTTACTATGCTGGAGGAACTGTTCGCTTTGCAGCAAAAACCGGTGATGATCCTGGGCGCAGTCAGCGCCAGCTTTTTGGATCTGTACCGGTTGCGGCTGGCTTTGGACAGCGGTCGGAGCGTTTCTCAGCTGGCCCAGGATTTTGGATATCGCAGCAGCTGGCGGTTGGAACGGATGGTACGGCAAGCAGGGAAATATCCCTTAAAGCGGATTCAAAACTGTGTGCTGGCATTGGCGGAAGCGGACAGGCTGCTGAAATCTTCCAAAATGGAGGACAGTGTGATCCTGGAAACTGCCATGGGCAGAATGCTGTCCCACTAAAAATCAATGAAAAAACAGAAAGGATGAGCAAGAATGCTGACCCCAAAGAAAATCGAATTTATTGAATTTATGATGAGCGCAGACGTGCTGCGGTTCGGTGATTTTATCACCAAAAGCGGCCGGCGCACCCCTTATTTCATCAACACCGGCAATTACAAAACCGGCGCCCAGATCGCAGCCTTGGGTAAATATTACGCCACTTTGGTGAAGGAAACGGTAGGGGACAACTTTACTGCCATGTTTGGTCCTGCGTACAAGGGAATTCCGTTGGCTGCCAGCTGTGCGGCAGAGCTGTATACCCTGTTCGGAATCGACAAGCCCTATTTCTTCAACCGCAAGGAAGCCAAGGACCACGGTGAAGGCGGCAGCCTCATTGGCTACAAGCCCATGGACGGAGATAAGGTGATCATCATCGAGGACGTGATCACTGCCGGTACTGCGGTGCGGGAAACTCTGCCGGTGCTGCAATCCGCGGCTAAGGTGACGGTGGAGGATATGTTTATCTCGGTCAACCGCTGCGAAGTGGGTCAGACGCCCGGGAAAACCGCCATTACCGAAGTGGAAGAAGAATTCGGCATCAAGGTTCATGCGTTGGTGACGGTGGAGGATATCCGGGATTACCTCACCCAAAAAGGCGGCTACGAAGAACTGGTTGGCCGGATGAAGGAATACATGGATCAGTACTGCGTGCTGTAAAAAATCTTAAAATAGAATCAGTCCCCCTGGAAAAACCCAGGGGGATTTTTGTATGCTTGGTTCACATCAATTTCCCACCCAATCGGAGCATCATCTCCTGCCACTCTTGTTTGCGATGAGGAGAAATTTCTGCGGTGAGTTGGATGGGATGGCTTTCCGTGGGAAGGAAACTGCCGGGGGTGTAGAGCATACCGCTGCTGATTCCGCCGCCCAAGGTCTCCGGGATGGGCATGGTGTAGTGAGGCGCTGAGGTGGTGTTGGATTGCCAGAGCCGCACCCGGCTGGTTTGAAAATGGGCTTTTACCAACTCTGCCGCTTCCTGGGCTTGCTGTGTTCTGGAAAACTGGGCCGTCACACGCTGATTCAATGCAATCTCTCCCTTCCGGGAGTAGTGTGGCTGATCTTGATTTAAAGTATCCCTGGAAAAATTAGGCAGACAAAAAGGCCGGAGCCTTCCGTTTGATGGGAAAGCTCCGGTTGTAATTTATTTCAGATTACTCAATGGCAATGTGGCTGCCGCCGGTGATCTGTTTGGGCTCCTCTTTGGGGAAGCTCAACTTCAGAATGCCGTTGTCAAACTTGGCGTGGACATCCTCTTCCTTTACATTGTCACCTACATAGAAGCTGCGGCTGCAACTTCCGGTGAACCGTTCCTTGCGCAGGTAGTGACCCTGATCGTCCTTTTCTTCCTGCTCTTGGTTGTGGTTGGCCTTGATGGTCAAATAACCATCCTTCAGCTCCAGATTGATGTCCTTCTTCTCCACACCGGGCAGATCAATGTCCAGTTCATAGCCGTCTTTGGTTTCCTTGATATCGGTCTTCATCAAATCCTGATGGAACCGGTTGGCAGAAAACGGGAAATCCATAAAGTCGTCAAACATATCTCTTCCAAAAATGCTGGGTAACATAAGTCATTCCTCCAAATCGTACTGCAAAATCGTTATCTTATAAAACCACTGATTTTCGGACCTGTTGCGGAGGTTCTACTTAGGTGATGATTACTCGATGGCAATATTGCTGCCGCCGCTAAGCCGTTTCGGTTCTTCCTTGGGGAAGCTCAGCTTCAGGATACCATTGTCAAACTTGGCGTGGACATCCTCTTCCTTTACGCTGTCGCCCACATAGAAGCTGCGGCTGCAGCTGCCGGTAAACCGCTCTTTGCGCAGATAGTGGTGTTTCTTGTCTTCCTTTTCTTCGTTTCGGCTGGCTTTGATGGTGAGATAACCATCCTTCAATTCCAGATTGATGTCCTTTTTGTCAAAGCCGGGCAGATCCACATCCAGCTCGTAACCGTCCTTGGTTTCCCGAATATCGGTCTGCATCAAGCCGTGAACATTTTGATAGCTCCGGGTCGTCCGGAAGGGAAAATCCATAAAATCATCAAACAAATCTTCTCCAAAAATGCTAGGTAACATAGGTCATTCCTCCATTTCATACTCTCTATCTTACCTTGCGGTTTTCTTTTTTAGCAACCTTTTTGGGGTTTTGTCCCTTTCCTGAGGTTCTGATTTTAGTATAGTCCCAAGTTTTAGCACTGTCAAGTGGAGAGTGCTAATGTTTACAAAGGGAGTACAAAGTTAACAAAAACACAAATAGGTTCAAAATTTATTCATAATTAAGCCTGCGACTGGTATTCAGCCGTCATCTCTAGCGCAATTTCCCGGAACACCGGAGCCGCATCGGCGTTGCCGCTTTCCGCTTGTTGAGCCAACACCACTACCACATAGTCGGTGCCGCCGGCATTGAAAAATCCGGCAAACCAGCCGTTGTTGTACTCTTCTCCCTTTTCGTCCATCTGTCCGGTTTGGGCCGTGCCGGTTTTGCCCCCGGCCACATATTCTCCGTTGGGAGCAGTGGCGTTTTGGCCAGGCTGTTCCATGACGCAGGCCAATAGATCTGCTTTCAGAATTTCGGCAGTTTCCTGGCTCATTACCTGAGTGGGTTGAGGAGTTTCCTGTACGGTATCCAGATCCGTTCCGTTTTGTGTGGTGCCTTCCACCAGACTGGGGGAGGGGGCCAGTCCGCCGTTGACCACACAACTTACCGTGACTGCCAGTTGAACCGGTGTGGCAGTTAGTGCTCCTTGGCCAAAACTAAAATTGGACATGATTCCGGAGTTTTCCAGTTCCTCCGGATCGGGCAGTGTCCCGGACGCGGTAATTAAGTTGTCTCCGATTTCGGCGCTGCATCCAAATCCCAATCCACAAGCAATCTGCCAAAACCGGGTGGGATCCAGCTGTTGACTTAGATCAATAAAGTAGGGATTGCAGCTTTCCATTAAGGCGCCTTTTAAATTCAAGGTTCCGTGTCCCGGCAGATAGTGGCAGCGGTAGGTAGTACCGTCCAAGGTAATGGCGCCGGTGCAGTTGTGGGAAAAGTCGGGGGAAATCCCCTGCTCCAATGCGGCTGCTGCGGTAACGATTTTAAAGACGCTGCCCACCGCATAGGCGTGAAAAGCCCGGTTGATCAGCGGGGCGGTTTCTTCCTCGTTGACTGCTTCTGCCAGGGTGTCAGTGGAATAGGCGGGGAAGGAAGCGACTCCCCGCAGTTTACCGGTGGCTGCTTCCATGACCACTACAGCGCCTTGTTCCAGATATTTTGCTCCGGCTTCTTCACAGATCTGTTGGATGGTTTTATCTAAGGTCAACACCACGCCGGCGGGATTATCGAGTTTTCCGGTGGCTTCCTGTAGGGATACCCCTCGGCCGAACGCATCCACCGTGAAGGTCAGGGATAAGCCCCCTTCTTGGGATGCCAGCAGGGATTCATAACCCCGCTCCACGCCGGCAGCCCCTTGACCGGAGGAGTCGGTGTACCCCACCACGTGCTGGGCCAGTTGGTGTTCTCCGTAACGGATGGGGACCTGGTAAATCCAGGTATCCGGGCTTTCAAAGGTTCCGTCCACCTGGATGACACAGGGTTTTCCTTGCTCCCAAAGCTGTTCCAGTTCTTGGCGGGAAAGCTTCACGGCATGGGAAGCTACGGCGGCGAAATTCTCCTGGCTGGGCATCACTGCCGCTAGATAGCCGGATTCTTCATTGACCAGTCGATTGCCGTTGCAATCGTAAATGGTGCCGCGACCCTGGGTCAGCGCCAGGGTGTAGCTGCTTTGGCTTTGAGCGGTTTCGGCGTAAAAGGGAGTAGATGCCAACCAAGCAATCCGCAGATACAGCAAGGTAAAGCTCAGAACCAAACTGCAAAAAATTAAAATCCCCCGCCGTTGAAACCGGCTCAGGACTCCATTACCCGGCCCAAAAAGCCTGCCGCCGTTTCCAACAATTTGGTTTGGGAGAGGTTTACCGGATTTTTTCCCCGGTCTGAGAGATACATAATAGCGCCGCAGCAATCGGAAGAGGAGATAATGGGGTAACAGGCGCTGGCCACCTGATCCACCCCTTCCACCGGATGGAATTCCTGCTCTTCATCCCCCTGCAAAATACCCCGGCGAGCCAACAGCAGATCCATTCCATGGCTGACCCGGCGATCCAGCAATTCCCGCTTGGGAAGTCCTGCCACTGCCACCACATGGTCTTTGTCGCAGACCATCACAGGACGGCCGCTGGCTTTGCTCAGCACATCGGCGTACACTCCGGCAAATTCACCCAGTTCCCCCACCGGGGAATATTTTTTAAAGATCACTTCTCCGGCGGCGGAGGTGTAAATTTCCAGTGCGTCGCCTTCTCGGATCCGCAGGGTGCGGCGGATCTCTTTGGGGATCACCACCCGCCCCAGATCGTCAATTCGGCGGACAATTCCCGTAGCCTTCATAGTACCAGTTCGCTCCTTTTCCGGTTTTATTTTGCTGTAGTATTTGAGAAAATCAGACGGTTATACTTGGAAGGAAGTGGGAGGGAAGGAAAGAAAATCCCCCAGCGTCCTTTGGGCTGGGGGAAAGGAAAAATCAATCCTCTTGGGGAAATAACTCACCGGTTTCGGTGTTGATGATGTAACCTCGGATAACCACGTCTTTGGGCATCAAGGGATGGTGGCGGAGCAGGTCCACGGATTCTTTCACCGAGCATTCCACCGAATCAAAGCCTTTGAGCCAACCTTCAAAGTCAATGCCGCAGTAGCGCATCATGTCGATGTGATCCTGGGAGACGCCTCGCTGAAGCAGATGCTGGATGATCTTTTGGGCATTCATGCCGGAAACGCCGCAGTCGGTATGGCCGATGACCATCACTTCTTCCACTCCCAATTCCACAATGCTCACCAGCAGGCTGCGCACAGTGCTGTCAAAGGGTCCGGTAATCATGCCGCCGGCATTTTTGATCATCTTCACATCTCCGTTGCGGATGCCAAGTGCGGCGGGAAGCAGCTCTACCAGCCGGGTGTCCATACAGGTGAGAATGGCGATTTTTTTATTGGGATATTTGCTGGTGGTGTATTTGCGGTATTCCTGGTTTTCCACAAAGGTGCGGTTGTAGGCAAGCATTTCTTCGATCATAGGAACGCTCCTTTTCTTTTTTCTTTCAGCATACCGGAAAAAGGGGGAAAATGCAAGTTGTTGGGGAAAAAGAAGAGGGAAGCCAAGATAGACTTCCCTCAAAAGCAGTTTCTTTTTTACAGTACGCCGGCAGCTTTCAGCACTTCGTCTTCACGGCCCTTGACCGAGCTGTTGATGATCTGATCCCGAACCGGCAGCACCATGCCGGGAGAGACGCTGAGCTCGTCAATGCCCATAGCCAGGAATACTTCAGTCAAGCTGGTGTCTGCACCCAGTTCGCCGCAGATGCCGATCCAGCAGCCGTGTTTGTGGGCGTTGTCCGCCGCCATTTTAATCATCCGAAGGATGGCGGGGTGGTGAGTGTCGCAGAAGGGCTCCAGTTTGGGATTCTGACGGTCACACGCCAAGGTGTACTGGGTCAGGTCATTGGTGCCCACGCTGAAGAAGTCCACTTCCTGGGCCAGTTCGTCACTGATGATGACGCTGGCGGGGGTTTCGATCATAATGCCAATCTCCACGTCCGGCTTATAAGGAATACCTTCCACATTGAGTTCTGCCTTCACGGTTTCCAGCATCTTTTTGATCTGCTGGACTTCGTTGACCGAAATAATCATGGGGAACATAATGGACAAATTGCCGTACACCGAAGCCCGCATTAAGGCCCGCAGCTGGGTTTTGAAGATTTCCGGCCGGGTGAGGCAGATCCGGATGGCCCGGTAGCCCAAAGCGGGGTTTTCTTCTTTGTCCAGTTTAAAGTAGTCGATCTGCTTGTCGGCGCCGATGTCCAAGGTGCGGATCACCACTTTCTTGCCGCCCATGCTTTCCAATACGGTGCGGTAGGCGGTAAACTGGGCTTCTTCACTGGGATAATCTTCGCTTTCCAGATAGAGGAACTCGCTGCGGAACAGGCCCACACCACCGGCATCGTTCATCAGAACGGCGCCCATGTCCTGGGGACTGCCGATGTTGGCAAACACATTGACCTTCTGCCCATCTTTGGAGATGTTGTCTTTGCCCTTCAGTTCCTGGAGCAGCTTTTTCTTCCGCAGATCTTCGGCTTGTTTCTTCTGCATTTTTGCCATAGTAACATCATCCGGCTCAATGTACAGCGTGCCGGTAAAGCCATCCACAATGCCCATTTTACCGTCGTATTCTGCGCTCAGCGCCTCTCCCAAGCCGATGATGGCGGGGATGTTCATAGTCCGGGCCAAAATGGCGGTGTGGGAGTTGGTGGAACCATAGCAGGTGGCGAAGGCCATGACGCTGTCCTTGTCCAGCTGCACCGTTTCACTGGGGGCCAGATCGTCGGCGCAGAGAATTACCTTTTCGTCTCCGGAGGTGATGCCGCCGGACTTGTTCATCAGATTTTTCAACAGCCGGTCGGAGACGTCGTGGACGTCGGCAGCCCGTTCCCGCATATAGTCGTCGTCCATGGAGGAGAACATCTGGGCGAAATGATCGGCGGTGGTGGCTACAGCGTATTCTGCGTTGAGTTTTTGAGAATTGATGATGTTGGCGATGGATTCGTTGTAGTCCTCGTCTTCCACCATCATTTGGTGGATTTCAAAGACAGCAGCGCTGGCTTCCCCCACTTCTTTGCGGGCTTTTTCATATAATTTTTGCAGCTCTTGTAGAGTGACGGCTTTAGCTTGTTCCAGCCGTTCCAGTTCCGCCTGAGGATCCTCAATATGGCGGCGCTTGACCACCAATTTTTCCCGGGAGTAAAAAGAAATGCGGCCGATGGCAACGCCTCCATACACACCCTTCCCCTGAATGGTTACCATGCTCATTGTTCAGCATCCTTTCCATAGAAATTTTCAGTGTCCGCGCAAATATCCCCATTTGCGCAACGATTCCCTTGTCTTATTTAGTATACCATATCAGAAAGAAAATTTCACGCAATTTCAACAAATTCGGAATGGTAAACAATTCATTATTAGGATTATTATACAATGTTTACAGGAAAATTTTGGAAGACGTCACAATGATTACGATTTGCAGAAATACGGCAGCAAAACCGCTATCGAATCGGCGGAAGCACATGAATTAAAAATCCCCCGCCGGAATATTTCGGCAGGGGAAATCGCGGTATGGATTAAAAAAGGTTCATTGTTTCTCTTCTTGGAGCCGTTTGCGGATCTCTTGGATCAAGACGTTTTCTCCCTGTTCCTTTAACAGCAATAAAAATTCTTCCAGTAATGCCTGGGTGTTGGGATGAAGGAGATAGTGGCTGCGGGAATGGTCGTAGTATTCCCAAGCGTCGGCGTCGGTATAGGCATCGCCGTGGTAGTTCTTGCAGGCGGCGATCCGGTCGAAGGTCATTTCCGCTACATAGCGCAGGGGCATTTCACATCCGGCCATGGGTTGGATATGATTCATATCGTAGTCAATCCAGTATTCCAGGTGGTGTTTGTTTCTCCCTTTGTGGTGAAGCCAAGCTAAAGAATATCCCAGCTGTTCCCGTTGGGCGGCATTGGGAGAGCGGGTGCCGTTTTGATAGTACCGCACTCCGGCCCAAAATTCCACCGGGGAATACTTGCTCAGGTCATGAAGCAGCCCCTGTTTGTACATCCCTGCCCGAAAGCAAAGAGAACGCACCAGCCGTTTATGGTTGCGGATGGTGTGAAGATGACCTTTGAAATTGCTCCACCGCAAAGGCGGCTTTTTCACCGCTGACATTCCCCATTCCTCCTTGTTTACAGCTGTCCCAGATTGGTTTGAAATTTCAGTTGGGCGGCTTGGCGGATGAGCTGGGCGGTGAGTTCCAGTCCCAGATCGGTGTTCAGCACCAGGTCATAGTTTTTCCGGTCGCCCCATTGGCTGACGGCGTTGTATTGATAATAGCTGGCTCGTTTTTTGTCCTGCTTGCGCAGGGTGGCGGCACTATCTCCGGCTTCGTGATAGACCTCCCGGATCCGCTGGATCCGGCTTTCTGTCGGCGCCCATAAAAACACTTTTAAGACCCGGGGATGTTCCCGAAGAATGTAGTCGCTGGCGGCGCTGACAATGACACAGCACTGATTTTGGGCCAGATCCCGGATGATTTTGCTCTTGGTGAGGAACACCTGGTCCGCCAGGGAAAATTGAGCGGCGGTGGTGTAAATATTGTAGAGAAAGCTCCCCGGGGCCCGCTCTGCCAGATCCTGGACGGTTTCATGAGCCAATCCACTTTCTTTGGCAATTAAGTCCATGAGCTGGTTGTCATAGAAGGGAATTTCCAGGGTTTGGGCCACTTTTTGGCCGACCATCCGGCCGCCGGAACCATATTCCCGGTCGATGCAAATCACGTAGGGTATCACGATAAATCATCCTTGTATTATAGAGTAGTAGTGATTAGAGTCCCTCTCCAAGGACTTTATGCTACAATGTAGGGGATGCTGTGGATTGGTGAAATACTCCTACCACAAGATG
>DXWR01000143.1 GCA_019416775.1 Oscillospiraceae bacterium
GCACCGGCTAAAAAAGAAGCCGCACCGGCCGCGAAAGAAGCTGCACCGGCTAAAAAAGAAGCTGCACCGGCTAAAAAAGAAGCTGCACCGGCTAAAAAAGAAGCTGCACCGGCTGCCAAAAAGACTGCGCCAGCTGTCAAAAAGACTGCGTCGGCTACAAAAAAGACGGAAGCATCTGCAAAGAAAACAACGTCCACTAAGAAAAAGACTGCTTCCGCAAAAAAGGAGACGGGATCTATGACGGAAAAAACAAAAGCCGCTGAAAAAGAGACGGCGTCTGTGCAAAGGAAGGAGGACGCTCCTGCTCCTCAGGAAGCGGCTCCCATCCAGGTGATGACCGATCTGCCCCGGAGAAGCATTGCATTCATTGGTTCGGAATGCCATCCGTTTGTGAAAACCGGGGGCCTGGGAGACGTCATGTACGCATTGCCCCGGGAACTGGTACGGCTGAACTGCGACGTCCGTGTGATCTTGCCCCGATACGCCTGCATCCCTCAGAAATATCAGGATAAAATGGTCTATCGCGGCGAATTTTACATGGATCTGGGCAAAACCGGACGTAATTATTATGTGGGCATTATGGAGTACATCTGCGACGGCGTGGTGTACGATTTCATCGACAACCAAGAATTCTTTACCACAGGCAACCCCTATGTCAATCTGGTGGACGATATCCCGAAATACTGCTTCTTCAGCAAAGCTGCCTTAGCAGCCCTGAACTACATGAACTGGATCCCAGACATTATCCACTGCCACGACTGGCAGGCGGCTCTGGTACCGGTGTATCTGCGCACTCTATTCCAGGATTCCCCGGTGGGTCACGCCAAGTCCATTCTCACTATCCACAATCTTCGCTTCCAGGGCATCTACAACATCCCCACCATCCAATATTGGTCCGGCTTGCCTGATCATGTGTTTAACATGGGTGCGCTGAAGCAGGACTATGAAGACGCTAATATGCTCAAGGGCGGCCTTGCCTACGCAGACCGCATCACCACCGTCAGTTATACCTATGCCCAGGAAATCCAGACCAACGAATACGGCGAGCATCTGGAAAACCATCTGCGCTACCACAGCGGCAAGCTGAGAGGAATTGTCAACGGCATCGACTACGGTATGTGGAACCCGGAAACCGACCCTGCTTTGGCGGTGAACTACGGCTTGGGCAACGTGCTGGACCACAAAATGGAAAATAAACTGGCCCTGCAAAAAGAACTGGGCTTGGAGGAAGATGAAGGCAAATTCGTCATCGGTTTGATCTCCCGTCTCACCAACCAGAAAGGCCTGGACCTGGTCAGCTCCATCATTCCCCAAGTGCTGGACGGCAACACCCAGGTTGTAGTGCTGGGAACCGGCGACAAGCAGTATGAGGACACCTTCCGCTATTACGAAAACACCCACAAGGGTACCTTCAGCGCCTGCATCCAATACGACGAAGCCAGAGCCCACCGCATCTACGCAGGGGCCGATGCACTGCTGGTGCCCTCCCGCTTTGAGCCCTGCGGCTTGACCCAGCTCAACGCCATGCACTACGGCACCCTGCCCATCGTCCGGGAAACCGGCGGTTTGAAGGACACCGTAGAGCCCTACAACAACTTCACCGGAGACGGCAACGGCTTCACCTTTGACCGCTATGACGCCGGCCTGCTGCTGGATGCCATCAACCGGGCCAAAACCGTCTACTTCACCAACCGCTACCACTGGGACGAGGTGGTCCAGCGGGATATGGCAAAAGACGTCTCCTGGGGCAATTCCGCAAGACAGTACAAGGATCTGTATCTGGAACTGACCCAGTGGTAATTGCCAAACACAGGCTGATTGTTTGCCACTATTCTTCATGAAAAAACACGGCGGTATTTTTAGTCGTCAAAGAAAAAATCCGAACCTGCAAACATCCAACAGGTTCGGATTTCTTTATTTCTGGATTTCTTTTCCCAGCAGCTTCTCTTCCCGCCAAGCGGATTTCCGTAAGAAGGGGATCAGCAGCAGAATGGCTTTGCAGACGTTGTCGGCAATCATGCAGTACCATACCTCCCGCAGCCCCAGTCCCCAGACCTGGACGCAGAAAAAGGTGAGCAGGATCCGCACGCCCCACATGCCGATGGTCTCCACCACAAAGGCATAGCGGGTGCGGCCCAAGCCGTAAAACACGCCCTCCAGCACTACCATCAAGCCAAAGAAGGGCTCAGACAGGGCCACCAGCTGCAGCATTTCCCCACCCAAACGCACTACCTCTTCCACTGGGGAAAAGACTCGCATCAAGGGGTTAGCTCCCAAAAACAAAGCGAATCCGCTAATGCACATCAGCACCAGAGTCAGGCCCACACTGAGCTTGGCCACCGTTTTCAGTTTTCGCAGATCCCGCTCCCCCCTGGCATTGCCGATGAGGGCAGAGGTGGCGGTGCGCAGGCCGTAGCCGGGCACGTAAAAGATGGTTTCGGCGGTAACGGCAATGGAGTGGGCGGCGAAGACGGTGGTGCCCATACCGGACACCAAACTGGCAAACACCACATAGCCAAAACAGGACACCAAGCTGGTGCCCAGCACCGGAGCGCCCACCGCAAAGCATTCCCGGAGCAGTCCTTTTTCCACCGAAAACTCCCGCCAGTGAAAAGAAAACATCCCCTTTTTCCGGAAAAACACAAACATCAAAATCCCGGACAAGGTATAGGAGATAGCGGAGGCAATGGCGGCGCCCGCTACCCCCAGCCCTGCTCCATAGATTAACAGGGAGTTGAGGATGATATTCAGCCCGTTGGCCGCCACACTGATAAGCATGGGAGTGCGGGTGTCCTGAATGGCCCGAAGAGACGCCCCCAAAATGGTGCTGGCCGCTCGGAATATCATAGGCAGACTGACGATGAAGTAATACCGGGAAGCTTCCTCCTGAATGGCGGGTTCCGCTCCCATCCAAGCGGGGACAAAGGGGCTGATTGCCACCGACGCCGCCCCCAGCACCACCCCGGAAAGCACCGAAAGGAACAGGGCCTGCTGGGCCAGTCTTTTTACCTGCTTTCGATCCCCTGCCCCAGCAGCCTTGGAGATGAGGATCAGCACCGCCGTACCGATAGCGCCGGGGATGCTGTTGAACAGCCAGGTAATGGTAGTGGTAATGCTCACCGAAGCGGTGGCCTGCTCTCCCAACTGTCCCACCATGGCAGTGTCCACATATTGCAGCAGGGTGGCCAGCACTTCTTCCACAATGGTGGGGATGGACAGCACCATCAGAGTTTTTAACAGGCCGCCGGAATAGGTATTTTTCCAATGCAGACGGGACAAAGACTTCATTCAACCACCCCGTCTTGGATGTAATTGCTCACGCTGTTCCTTCCTTACCGTGCAAAATTAGTGAGTACCTTAGGGTTTTCTGGGGGAAGAATGCCCTGCTTCTTGCCCAGATCCAGGCATTTCAACAGCCAAGCCATGTTCTTCCCGATATTGTACATGGTCATCAGTCCCTCTTTGTCCTGCTGGACGTCTTCCGGTTGGCTGCCGTAAACATGATTCCAGTAGGTGGAGGATACCACCGGCATAGAGCAGATGGTAAAGTACTTATTGATCACATCCATAGAGGCAGTGGTGCCGGCACGGCGGGCACTGAGGACCGCAGCCGCCGGTTTCTGGAAGAAGTTTTTGCCGCAGGAATAAAAGGCCCGGTCCATCACCGCCATCAGCCGGGCACTGGGATGAGCGTAGTACACCGGGGAGCCAAAAACAAACCCGTCGCACTCCGCCGCCTTTTTGGCCAGCTCATTGGCCTGATCCTGAAACACGCACTCCCCGGTTTTACTGCACTGATGGCAGGCAATACAGTCTGGCAAGGGTTGGTTGCCCACAAAGAAGAACTCCGTTTCAATGCCTTCTTCCTGCAAGGCTTTGGCCACTTCCTGCAGGGCCACATTGGTGCAGCCGTTTTTCCGAGAGCTGCCGTTTACCAATAAAACTTTCATTTCCTTCATCCTTTCCGTGGGAAAAGCAGACCATCCCATTGAGACAGTCTGCTTCTCGCCTTGTGTTTATGATACCAGATTTTTCAGGAAAATTCAACCGGGCGGGATGGCTCAGGCCTCCCCGCTGCGGTCCACCGGAGTATAGTCCATGACCGCTTCCTCCTGGGTGGCCTCCAGTTTAAACAGCACCGGACGCAGCCCGTCGTTGCAGCAGACAATGGCCACCCCGGGCTTGCGGATCCAGTCCCCGTAATAAAACAGGTTCTCCCCCGCCCCATGAGCCAAGGCAA
>DXWR01000144.1 GCA_019416775.1 Oscillospiraceae bacterium
GATTCTCTCTCCCGTCAGTGATATAATGATATGGTGAATGATTGTTGATTTTTTCCAAATCAAACGGGAGAGAGGAGGATCACAGGTGATTGCTATCGCCATCGACGGCCCTGCCGGGGCCGGAAAGAGTACCATCGCCCGTCTCACCGCCAAAAAATTAGGGTATCTGTATGTGGATACCGGGGCGCTGTACCGCACGGTGGGCTATGCCGCTTGGCAGCGGGGAATCGATCCCGCCGACGCGGACCAGGTAGCCGCCATGCTGCCGGAGATTACGGTGGATCTGCGCTTTGACCAAGACGGGGTGCAGCAAACCCTGCTCAACGGGGAAAACGTCTCCGCGGAAATCCGGTCTCCGGAAATGAGCCGTTACGCTTCCCAGGTTTCCGCCCACAAGGCAGTGCGGGACTATCTGCTGTGGCTGCAGCGGAAGCTGGCCAAGGAACACAATGTGATTATGGACGGACGGGACATCGGCACCACGGTGCTGCCTGACGCCAACCTAAAGATCTACCTCACCGCCACACCGGAGGATCGGGCCAGGAGGCGGTTTGACGAATACCTCTCCAAAGGGGTATCGGTGGATTACGACAAATTGTTAAACGACATCAAGCAGCGGGACTACGACGATTCCCACCGGGAAATCTCCCCCCTGCGCCGGGCGGAAGACGCAAAGCTGGTGGACACTTCCGGCAACACCTTGGAGGAATCCTTGGAGCTGATGGAAGCCATGATCCGCCGGCATCTGGGAATTTGAGAGAGGAGCTGCTGGCATGAGTTTACGGTTCTACCGTTTCGCAAAAGTAGTGTGCAATGTGGTGTGCAAACTGTGGTTTAAGCTGGAATATTACGGCATGGAAAACCTGCCCACCGACCGGGGTTACATCCTGGTGGGCAATCACCAATCCTATTGGGATCCGGTGATGATGGGCTTAAAGCTGGACACCACTCTGACCTTTATGGCCAATGAGAAACTGTTCCACAAGCCGGTGCTGGCCCCCATCATCCGGGGGTTGGGCGCTTTCCCGGTAAATCTGAAAAAGCCGGATATGACCGCCATCCGCACCGCCAAAAAGGTGGTAAAGGAGGGCAAGGTGCTGGCGTTGTTCCCGGAAGGCACCCGCAGCCACGACGGCAAGCTGCTGAAGTTCAAAGGCGGGGTGATCTACATCGCCTCGGTGACCGGGGAAGACGTGGTGCCGGTGTGCATCACCTACGGCAAAGGCGGCAAGTTCCGCAGCCGGATCCTCATCCGCTATGGCCAGGTGATCCCCAACCAAGAGGTGCTGGAAGGCAAAAAGAAGGACACCGAATCCATGCGGCAAGCCGCTGCCAAGCTTCAAAGCGTGGTGCAGCAGCTCCAGGATGAAAATCTGGCGGTGATGAAGGCATGACCCTCCATCTGGCCAAAAGCGCCGGGTTCTGCTTCGGGGTCAACCGGGCGGTGGATCTGGTGTACGAGCTGACCAAAACCGGAGGATCCATCAAGACCCTGGGGCCCATTATCCACAATCCTCAGGTGGTGGAGGATCTGGCCCAAAAAGGGGTGGAAATCATCGACTCTCCGGAGCAAGCCAAACCCGGGGACACGGTGGTGATCCGCTCCCACGGCGTGGACGCTCAAACCGAAGAGCAGCTCCGCCAAACCGGGGCGGAAGTAGTGGACGCCACCTGCCCCTTTGTGGCAAAGATCCACCGCATTGTGCGCACTGCTTCCCAGGAGGGAAAAACGGTGCTCATTGCGGGAAACCCGGACCATCCCGAGGTCCAGGGAATCGTGGGCCACTGCAAAGGCGAATGCTATGTGGCTCAAACCCCCCAAGAACTGGAAAAGATTTTAAAGGAAACCGGGGCGGGCAGTGTCAAAAATGCAATATTGGTCGCCCAAACTACCTTCAATACGGAAATTTGGGGAAATTTCATAATTTCGTCAAAAAAACTATGTACAAAACT
>DXWR01000145.1 GCA_019416775.1 Oscillospiraceae bacterium
CTACAATGGTCTTGCCCTGCCAGTGCATCCGCAGACGGGGCTCCTGGGTGACCACGGCCACCACCGTGGCTTCCAGGTTCTCCTTCCCGGCCTCTTCCAGGAAGCGGGCCTCGTCCTCCTTGGCGATGACCACCGCCATACGCTCCTGGCTTTCGGAGATAGCCAGTTCGGTGCCGTCCAAACCTTCATACTTCTTGGGGACGGTGTCCAGATCAATCACCAGACCGTCCGCCAATTCGCCGATGGCCACCGACACACCGCCGGCGCCGAAGTCGTTGCAGCGGCGGATCAGGTGGGTGACTTCCGGCTTGCGGAACAACCGCTGCAGCTTCCGTTCTTCCGGGGGATTGCCCTTTTGGACTTCACTGCCGCAGGTTTCAATGGACTGAACGGTGTGGCTCTTGGAGGAGCCGGTAGCGCCGCCGCAGCCGTCCCGTCCGGTGCGTCCGCCCAGCAGGATGATCACGTCGCCGGGTTCCGGTACTTCCCGAATCACGTTTTCTGCCGGCGCTGCGCCCACCACGGCGCCGATCTCCATCCGCTTGGCCACATAGCCGGGATGGTAGATTTCACAGACCTGGCCGGTGGCCAGACCGATTTGGTTGCCGTAGGAAGAGTAGCCGTTGGCTGCGCCGTTGACCAGCTTTTTCTGGGGCAGTTTGCCTTCGATGGTTTCGCTCACCGGGGTCAGGGGGTCGCCTGCGCCGGTGACCCGCATGGCTTGGTAAACATAGCTCCGGCCGGACAGGGGGTCCCGGATGGCGCCGCCCAAGCAGGTAGCAGCGCCGCCAAAGGGCTCAATTTCGGTGGGGTGGTTGTGGGTTTCATTTTTGAACATCAGCAGCCAGTCTTCCTTGCTGCCGTCGTCCATGGTGACCTTGATCTTCACCGAGCAGGCGTTGATTTCTTCGCTTTCATCCTGGTCGGTGAGTTTGCCTTCCGCCTTGAGCTGACGGGCGCCGATGGTGGCCAGATCCATCAGGGTCATGGGTTTGTTTTCCCGGCCCAGCTCTTTGCGGGCGTTGAGGTAATCTTCATAAGCCTGCTGAATGGCGGGCTCTTCGATCTCTACGTGGTCGATGTGGGTAGAGAAGGTGGTGTGGCGGCAGTGGTCGGACCAGTAGGTGTCGATCATCCGGATTTCGGTGATGGTGGGATCCCGCTGCTCTTCCTTGGCAAAGTATTCCTGGCAGAACAGGATGTCGTCCAAATCCATGGCTAAGCCGTACTTGGCGATAAACTGTTCCAGATCTTCCCGGCTCAGCTGAATGAAGCCGTCCAGGGTCTCTACCTGGGTAGGGATGGCGTAGTTCATCTCCAGGGTTTCCACCGGATCCAGGCTGGCCTCCCGAGCTTCTACGGGGTTGATCAGATAGTGTTTTACCTTGTCAAATTCTTCGTCGGTCAGCTTGCCTTCCAACAGGTACACCCTGGCGTTGCGCACCAAGGGACGGGGCTGCTGGGTCAGCAGGCTGATACATTGTGCGGCGGAGTCCGCCCGCTGGTCAAATTGACCGGGCAGGTATTCCACGGCAAAGACGCGGGTTCCCGCTTTTTGGGGAAGTTCGGTGTAGGTGTCATCCACCGGAGGCTCGCTGAGGATGTTTTCCACCGCTTGGGTAAACTGCTCCTGGCTGAGTCCTTCCACGTCGTACCGGTTTAACAGCCGCAGCTTCTTCAAGCCGGTGAGATTCAATCCGGTTTGCAGATCCGCCAACAGATGGGCGGCTTCCACGGCGTAGTCTTCTTTCTTTTCCACATAAACACGATATACTGCCATGTTTCACACTCCTACCGTATTTCCCGGCACCGCATCTCAAGGGTTCCTTTGGACAACTGTACCGAGATTCTCCCAATCATAACGCTACTATTATACAACATTTTTCTCAACCCGTCCATCCTTTGGCAGGGAAGTTCCAAATTCTGTCCATCTGTACGAAAATTTTGGGGAAATGGCCTTATTTCTCTAACACTCTACCAAAGCAAAACTCATTTCCCGCCTCTTGAATTTGCACAGATACCAATTCGCCTCGGTTTCCCTGGCTTACCGGCACAGCCACCGGGCGGTAGTTGGCGGTGTGCCCCAGCCGTCCCCGGGGGGTTAGGGTGGACTCCAGCAGCACCTGCTGCACCTGTCCGATCCCCGCTTTGAGGAAGGCGCTCCAAGCCTCTTGGGCGACCTGCTCCATTTCTTCCATACGGTTGGTTT
>DXWR01000146.1 GCA_019416775.1 Oscillospiraceae bacterium
TCCCTGCCGCTTTCTCTTTTATCAAACTTCGATCAACTTCCCCAGCCCAAAGGAATAAAGATAGCTTCCTGTCACCGGTTTCCCTAAATATTCCTCCACCGCCAGCTTGTAGCAGGCAAGCTGGGTGGCGTAACGCCGGACCAGTTCCTCCGGCTGGGTGACCCGGTCGGTTTTGTAGTCGATGAGCTTCACCCCATCCTCCCATTCCAAAATCAGATCCACCACTCCTTGCAGCAGCAGGGGGCTTTCTTCCCCCTTGCCGGACTGAGGCAAGCCGGTTTCCAAACTTTCCGCCGACAAATCACAGAGGAAGGGATACTCCCGATACACCGCCTGGGCGGTGGTAAGCCACTGCCCCACCGGGGAGGCAAACAATCCCCGAATGGCCTTCCGGGACACACTTTCCCCCTCTTCAGAGGTGAGCAGCCCCTGCTGTTCCAACCGGACAATTTCCCCCTCCGGATTTTGAGCCAAAGCGGTCAGATCTGCCAGCTCCAGCACCCGGTGGGTGGCAGTGCCCCGCTGGGCGGCGGTGAGGTGATCCGGGTCCGGAAGGGTCAAAGGCTCCAATTCCTCCTGCCCCGTTTGACGGCGGACCAGCTGGGTCACCGACAGCTTGGCAGGCAAGCGGGTATCTCGGTCAAAGGGATAGTCCTCCGCCATCTGGGCGGCCAGCTTTTGTTCCAAGACAGCATCCGGCTGGAGAGGCGCCTGCTCTGAAGTTTCCGGCTGATCCTGCTGTTGAGGCGCCTTCACCTGGCGCACCAGCACCCCGTCCTCAGGAAACGCCTGAGACAGTTGTTCCAAGGTGGGTTCCTCCGGCAAAGAGGGCTTTTGCAGCTCCCCAAAGGAGTCCTGCTGAGCCAACGCCAGCAGCAGCCAATCCAAGGCGCAATTTTTGGACAGGTAGTCATAGGGACTAACCTCCCCCTCCCCCTGTTTGGCCAAAACAGCCAACTGTTCTTTGGTAGGCGCACTTCCCACCAGAATCAGCTTTTCTTTGGCGCGAGTCAAAGCCACGTACAATACCCGCAGCTCCTCGCTTTGGTTTTCCCGGCGGATGGCCTGGCGTACCCCCACCAAAGGCAGGTTGTCGTACCGCTGACCCTTTTCCGGGCGGATCACCGGCATGGCCATCCCCAGCCGGCCGTGAAACAATACCGTACGCTGTACGTCCCGCTGGTTGAACCGGTGATCCAATCCTGCCACAAAGCAAATAGGGTATTCCAAACCCTTGGATTTGTGGATGGTCATCAGCTGCACCGCTTCCCCGGTCTGGATATTGGCGCACTCAAACCGCTCCTGGCGCTGGATGGCCCGGTCTAAATACCGGACAAAACCACCCAGTCCCCGGTGGCTGCCGGACTGGTAGTCCTGGGCGTAGCTGATAAGAAGCTGCAAGTTGGCCCCTTTCCGGCGGCCGTCCTCCATCCCCGCTACCATATAGTAGAAACCGGTGGTGTCGTAGATCAGTCTTAACAGCCGGTCCACTTCCAACACCGCTGCCTGCATCCGCAGATGCCGGTAGAGGGCGAGAAAGGCTTGATCCTGGTCATTCTGCCGGTTCAACAGCAGCCGGTAGAGGGGCTGTTCCGGGCCAGTACTCCGCAGCGTTGCCAACTGGGCGGGGGTGTACCCCACCATGGGGGAAAGCAGCACTGCCGCCATGGACACATCCAGCAGCGGATTGTCCAACACGCGCAGCAGCTCCAAAATCACCGCCACTTCATAGGAATCAAAATATCCCTGCTGCTGGCTGGCGAAGAGGGGCACCCCCGCCTGCTCAAAGGCACGGCGGTAATCGGCGCTGGCCCCGGTGGTGCTCCTTAGCAGCACACAGAAATCCCCAGGGCGACAGGGCCGCAGCTGTCCTCCCTCGCTGACCGAAAAGCCCTGGTCCAGCATGGTGCGAATGCGGCGGGCGATGTAGTCCGCCTGGGAAAAAGCATCGGTTTCCTCCACCAGACAGAGTTCCGCCTCCATGCCCGGAGCATCGGGATAGGTTGCTCCGGGGTTCAGCCATTCCTGGGAGGTGTAGTCCAAATCTCCGAACTGCTTGGTCATGCTCCGGGAAAAGATCAAATTCACCCCGTTGCACACCTGTTTTCGGCTGCGGAAATTGTGGGACAGAAGAATCCGTCCGGGAAAGGCTTTCTCCTTTTGATAGTCCCGATACAGCTCTCCCCGACGGACAAACAACTCCGGGGTGGCCCGGCGGAAGCGGTAGATGGACTGCTTCACGTCCCCCACCAAAAACAGATTTTCGCTGCCGGTAAGGTAGTCCTCGCTGTCCGCCTGGACCCGATCCGGGCCTTTGGCCAAGCCCCAGAACAGCAGGTTCTGCACTGCGCTGATGTCCTGGCATTCGTCCACCATCACGGCATAGTATTCTTCACTGAGCCGACGGCTCAGATCGGTTTTAACGTACTCCGCCTCCTCCCGGCGGACCAACAGCTGCACTGCCATCCGGGTGAGATCGGAAAAGGAGTACACCTGGTTTTTCTCCTTTTCGGCATTCAGCCGCCGGGTGAAATCCCGGCAAAGCTCCCCCAGAGCTTCCATTCTGGGCTGGAGCCAATCCAGATCCTGGGCAAATTCCGCCCCGGTGCAGCAAAGCAGGGGTTGCAGCTCCTTGATTCCCTCCAAAATCTGCTGGCGAGCCTGAAGGACCTGCTCCAATTCCGGGGAACGATCCGCCTTTTTCTGCCGGGGGGTGCACCGGCCGCCGGAAAGGTCCCGCAGCAGCGCCACTGCCCGGTCCCAGTCTTCCTTGGTCAGAGCCTGAACCAGCTTTTGGGTCCCCAGCAACAGGTTGTGGAATCCCTCCACCGAAGCGGGGCCGAACAGAGCGTCATCCTCCAAAACAGGCTGTAGCTCTTCCAAACTCCTGGCTAGCTCTTGGACACGGTGAACCAGCATAGGCAGCAGCGCCTTTCCCCAAGGGGAATGTTCCGGGGACGTTCGGGATCGCAGCAGCTCCAGCATTGCCTCCAGCTGAACCTCGGGGAAAGGGTAGGAGTCCAAAAAATCCCAAAGCTGCTCCACCGCCTCTTCCAGCCGTCCTTCCCCGTCTTGGCAGAGGGTGTCCGCCAACAAGATGTAGGCGGGATCCTGGTCCTTGCAGCGCTGCTGGAGCATTTCATTGAGGCAGTCTTGGGCCATTTGATTCAGCTCCCGCTCCTCCCCCACTCGAAACCGGGAGGAGATGTTCAGCTGTTGAAACTGTTCCTTCACCAGCTGCTGGCACAGCGCGTCGATGGTGGACAGCTTCATCCCTCCCAGCAAAAGCAGCTGCCGCTGGTAAAAGGGGTGACCAGGGTGAAGCTGAGCCTGCTGGGCGATGGACGCCCGGATGCGCTGCTTCATTTCGGCGGTGGCGGAACGGGTGAAGGTCACCACCACCAGCC
>DXWR01000147.1 GCA_019416775.1 Oscillospiraceae bacterium
CCGTTACAATGGGCACCAAGCTGGCCACCGGGGGGACAAGAGTGTGCCCCGCTTGTTTGGCCAGGGTGTAGCAGCTGCCGTCGCTGCCGGTGCCGGGATAGGAGATCCCTCCTCCTGCCAACAGCACGTTGGGAGCCAAAAAGGTTTCCTCTCCCTGTGGGGTGCGGCATTCCACTCCCTGTACTGCTCCATTCTCCAGCAGCAGCCGGTGAACGTGAGCGCCGCAGAGCAGTGTCACCCCGCTGTCTTTGAGGTAGTTTACCAGGGCATCCACCACGTCCCTGGCTTTGTCGCTTTGAGGGAATACCCGGTTGCCCCGTTCCGTTTTTAAAGGCACCCCCAGCCGCTCAAACAGGTTCATCACGTCTTCGGGAGTGAACCGGCTGACAGCGCTGTATAAAAACCGTCCTCCCCGGGGGAAGGCAGCAATGATCTGTTCCATGCCGGCGTGGTTAGTGAGGTTGCACCGACCCTTGCCGGTAATCCCCAGCTTTCTGCCGGGGCGTTCCTTGTGTTCCAGCAGCAGCACCTGTCTGCCGTACTGGGCCGCGGTGGCGGCGGCCAGCATTCCCGCCGGACCTGCCCCCACCACAATCACATCATACTCCATCGCTTTCCTCCGCTTTGGCATAGACGTCATACTCCGCCCAGATCTCCTCCAACCGGTCGAACACCCGGCGAGTTTCCTCCTGCCGGCGTTCCCCCACTGCAGCAATCAGGGCGTTGATTAAGCTCAGTGGCGCCACCAGGCTGTCTGCAAAGGACACCATGTCGCTGCGGGCCAAAAGCAGATAGTCCGCCTGCGCCGCCAAAGGTGAAAACTCGCTGTCGGTGATGGCTACCACCTGAGCGCCGTTTTTCCGGGCGTAACGGAGCGCGTTCACCGTCTTTTTGGAGTACCGGGGGAAACTGATGCCGATGACGATGTCCCCCTTCCCCACCCGGAGAATCTGCTCAAACAGCTCCGAGGCGGAGGCGCTTTGGATCAGGCGCACATTGGGCAGCACCAGCCGGAAATAAAAGTTGAGAAATCCGGCCAAAAAGGCGGCGCTGCCGCTGGCCAGCAGATAAACGGTTTTGGCTTGGTGGATGGACTCCACCGCTCCGGAAAAAGCAGCCCGGTCGGTTTGTTCCAGGGTGCGATAGATCTGTTCTACGTCCTTGTTCAGCACCTGGTCCAGCACCGGTTCTCCTTCCTCCTGCCGGTCTCCGGCCACCTCCATCCGCTGGAGGCTGGTGAGCTTGCTGCGCACCGTCTCCTGTAAGGCGGCTTGCAGCGCCGGATAGCCGTCAAACCCCAGCTCAAAGGCAAACCGCACCACGGTGGATTCGCTGACCTGGGCCTGCTGCCCCAGCCGGGCGGCGGTGAGGTAGGCGGCTTTGCTGTAGTGTTCCAGGATATAGTCCGCAATGCGGCGCTGGCTTTTGGAAAACTGATGATAACGTTGTTTTAATTCTCCCAATAAATCGGTGGACATACCGGGATTTCCCTCCAGTCATTGCAGGAAGAAGCGGCTTATGATGCGCTCCTTCCAAAAATGATACCACTATTGTAAGGCATTGGTCCGTTTTTTGCAAGATGGTTAGGGGAGAACTTTAAATTTCAGCAGCCCCAGCAGGTGGATTCCAAAAACCCACCGGGCAAAACCGATCTTGACAATTTCAAAAAACAGGTGCAATAAAAACGGAAGGACGCCTCACAGCGTCCTTTTTAGATGCAGATTCTATTGTTCTATAGGCAAAAGGCGCAGATCCACTCCACCTTCTTACGCCTTTACCTGTTCCCGCTGCTCCAAATACGCCTTGGGACCCTCTTCAAAGATGTCCCCGCCGGCGGCGTCGATGGCCACAATCAAGGGAAACTCCTCAAATTCCAGCTTCTTCACCGACTCACACCCCAGATCTTCAAAGGCGATGACCTGACAGCTTTTGACGCACCGGCAGGCCAAAGCGCCCGCTCCTCCGATGGCGCAGAAGTACACTCCGCCGTTGCGGACAATGGCCTCCTTCACCGGTTTGGCCCGTTCTCCCTTGCCCACCATGGCCCGCATCCCCAAATCCAACAGCTTGGGGGCGTAGAGATCCATCCGGCCGGAGGTGGTGGGGCCGCAGGAACCGATGGGCAGTCCTTCCGGTTCCGGCGTGGGGCCGGCGTAGTACACCACGCTGTCCTTTAATGGAAAGGGCAGTTCTTTCCCCTCCTCCAACAGGGCGAAGATCCGCTTATGGGCGGCGTCCCGGGCAGTATAGACGGTGCCGGATAAAAAGACACGATCTAAAATACGAAGCTTTCCGGCAAATTCCGGCAGCTGCTGGGTAGTAAGATGATAGGTTGCCACGATGTGGTCGGCTCCTTTCCAGGTATCTAGGGTCATTTAAAACAGATGGGACAGGAAGCGATTGAGGCTGTCCTCCCCCTCCGAAGAATCGGCTTTTGTAACAGGCTTTTCGGCCTTGGCCATGGTTTGGTCTAGGGAGCGCATCCGCTGTTCCATCTCCTCCAGCTGACCCATGACCTTGGTAATGGACTGCTCCATTTCTTGGTAGAAGGCATCGAATCGGCGGTTGGCCTGGGCGGAACGGGACTGGACCCCGCTTAAAATCCGCTGAACCTCCTGCTGGGCGTCCTGGATGATCTGACCGGTGGCCTGCTGCTCCTGCTGCTCCAACAGCTGCTGGCTCACCTGGGCTGCCTTCTGCACCGCCTCTTCCTGAAGCCTGGCAGCCGCCTGACGCCCCTGTTCCTCCAGCTGGGCGGCCTTTTCCTTGGCGGCGGTAAGGCCCATCTGCGCCTGCTGCTTGGCCTGTTCCAACAGCACGTCGGCGTCCTTTTTGGCTTGGTCAGTGAGCTGAGCAGCCCGCTTTTTGGCTTCCTCCAGCAAAGAGTTGGCGTCGTATCCCGCCTTTTCCAAAGCCTGTGACTTCTTTTTCTGCTCCGCCATCTGGCTGGTCAGGCGGCTGTTTTCGTTGCGCAGCTCCATCACCGACTTTTCCATGGCGATGCCGGACTGCTTGAGGCGCTCGTTGTCGGCGTTCTGCTGTTTGATCAGCCCGTCCATTTTGTCCGCGCGCTGCTGCTGGCGGGAAAGCTGCTGGCGCACTCCTTCCAGTTCCTTCTGGACTTTAGCCAGCTGCTGGCGCACCTCTTCGGTGCGCTGCTGTTCTTCTTCCAGCTGCTGCTGATATTCTCGATTGGAATCGGCGATAAACTCAAGTACATCGGCTTTCTTAAAACCGAATAAGGCGGATTTGAATCCAGTGGGTTCCATGGTCATGCTCCTTTTTCCCAAGTGGAAGTGCCGGGCAGCCCTCCGCCCGCAATTGTCTTCATTATACCGCAGAATGAAAAAAAAGGCAACGGGAAAGACGGGAAAAACAGCCGGTCTTGGGAAAAATGTCTTTCTCTAGCATTCAAAGACCGGCAGCATTCCTCTTTTCCGAGCCGGACGCTGTTTTTGGATGAAGGCAATTTCTATTGATTTTCAGCTATTTTATAT
>DXWR01000148.1 GCA_019416775.1 Oscillospiraceae bacterium
TTCCGGTGACAATGCAGATGCGCTTGCCACTGTCCTGTCCGGGCAACGGCTGGATACGGTTTTTATGCAGCTCCAAATTTTCGTGTACCGCCAGCGCCAGACTGGCTACCTGTACATCCATTCTATTTTCACCTCACAAATATGGCAAGGGCAAAAGGTTACACTTCCTCCACCCGCATAAAAACAGTTTGGGTTTGATCGGCCAGCCCCCAAAAAGAGCCTTGTTCCACCGGGCAGTCGGCGGCGTCCCGGCCGGTGGCAAAGCGAAGGTAACGGTCGTCCACCAAACAGTCCCGGGTAGGATCAAAGCCATGCCAGGCGCCGTCCTGGTAGATTTCTGCCCAGGCATGGGTGGCTCCTTCTCCCACGGTCAGGCCCATACAGTATCGGGCGGGCCAGCCCATGAGCCGCGCCAGAGCTACGAATACCTGGGCGTAGTCCTGACAAACCCCTTCTCCTCCCACCAACGCCTGTTCCGCCGTGGTGGCGATACCTGTGGCGCCGGGCCGGTAGCGCAGCAAGCTATGAACCGCATGGCACAGGGCAAAAGCCGCTTCCAGGGTCCCGCTTTGGGTCATGGTGGTGGATACTTGACGCAGAGTGGCGCCGGGCTTGGTGCGCATTCCCGGAAAGCGCAGGGCTGGGTTGGGGGGTGGCGCAGGTTGTCCCGGCGTTTCCACTACTGCAATGCCACGGCTGCCGTAATGGAGGGTGTCATGGGGCTGGTTGATACTGCACCAATACACCGTGTTGCCAAACCCGTCGGTGAAAGGCGGGGGCAGATGACCCGGCTCCAGTTGAATGGTATATTGTTCCAACCGTTGACTGCCGTCGGTCAAAGGCAGACAGCGCAAAGCGATTTGGTGCTGCCGCACCGGCACCGAATACTTCATGGTGGTGTCAAAAGCAAATCGCAGTCGTTTCATGTTTGCTCCCTCCTCGGTATCCGGCAGTCAGATCACATTTCAAAAAACAAGCCGTCCACTGCTTTCAGCAAGTCGCTCCTGGAAGGCATTTCGGTGGTTTTGTCCAGAATAGCGTCTACCAAAAAGTTCAGTTTCGTCTGATCGGTGTTGAGCTGCGCCTTATACAGCCGGTTAAACAGGCGGCTGAATTCCCTTTCACACAGGGCAGAATCGTATCCCAAACGCAGATAAAGGTCCACTCGTTCCAGGCTGGCTCCGGTTTTGATAATGTTGCGGCTGACTTCTTCGTCGATCTTTTCTTCGCAGGACCCCCGAAAAGCCATAATATCGTCCAGCACCCATTGCAGCCCCACCCCCGGGCCAGTGCTGCTTGCCGCCAGCTGCATGGCGGACACTGCCATCTGAATATAGGCTAGGGTTTCGGTGGTAAGGGTTTCCCGCAGAACTACGGCATTGTCATAGGCGTGGCCCAGAGCGGTGACAATGGAATAGGGGTTGTCGGAATCAAAATAGTACCGTCGAATAAAGTTGGCGGTACTCTGATAGTCGTTGGGAAGCCCCAGCTTTTCGCAGTAGCCGGCGTAATTCTCTTCCTGCCCGTCTGTATCCGCTTCAAATAACGGGCGTGACGCCTTGAGAGAGGTGTAAACCCGTTCCAAATAACGCCCCAGCCAGAACAGCCGGTTTGCTTTACTCAGTGTGATAGTACCCATGTATCTTTAAAGCCTCCTCCTTGTGAACTGTTTACTACAAAGCTGCCCGGATCCCGGCTGAACCGGGTTAAGCCGCTGGGCCAGACCACGGTCTTTTCTCCCGCCAGCACAAAGGCCCGCAAATCCGCCTTGCGTTCTACCCGCTCTCCGTCTTCCATAATGGGCAGGTCTTTGAAATCTATGACTTCTTGGGCGATAAACCGGCGTGGCTCCCGGCGGATCAGATCTTTGAGTTGTTCCAGCTTTTCCTTGGTTAAGTCCCGGCCGAATACCACTCCGTAACCGCCGGCTTCCGCTACGTCTTTTACCACCAGCTGTTCCAGGTTGGCCAGTACATAATCCCGGTCTTCTTGATAGAAGGGCAGATAGGTGGGGGCATTGCGGAGGATAGGTTCTTCCCCCAGATAGTAGCGGATCATTTTGGGAACGAAATAGTAGATTCCCTTGTCGTCGGCCGCGCCGTTGCCGGGGGCGTTGATCAGGGCCACGTTTCCGGCCCGGTAAGCACCCATAACTCCAGGGATACCGATCAGGCTTTCCGGCAAAAAGGTGGTAGGATCAAGGTATTCGTCGCTGATGCGGCGGTAGATGGCCCCCACCCGTTCCGGAGCTTTTTGGCCCTTGTAGTAAATTACGTTATCCTCTACATAGAGATCGTTGGTTTCTGCCAGCACCGCGCCGCTGACCTCCGCCAGATAGCTGTGTTCAAAGTAGGCGGCGTTGTACCGGCCGGGAGTAAAGATGACATTGATGCCTCCGGCGTTGACGTTATCCATCACCCCTCGCAGAAGCTGGCCGTAATTGCGGTTATCCACAATATCATACCGCCGGAAAGTGGCGGGACTGCAGCGACGGCAAAGGCCCCGTGCGATCAGGGGATAGGACGCCCCGGAGGGGATGCGCAGATTGTCCTCTAAAATAAACCAGTCTCCGTCTTTGCCCTGCACTAAGTCAATACCGGAGATGTGGCTGTAAATCCCTTTGGGCGGAGTAATGCCCTCGCAGGCGGGCAGATAGCCGGAACCGGCAAAAGCGAAGTCTTCCGGAACCACGCCGTCCCGGATTATTTTTTTCTCGCTGTACAAATCCTTCAAAAATAAATTTAATGCGGTGACACGCTGGGTCAATCCCTTGTCCAGCACTGCAAATTCCGCCGCTGTAATCACTCTCGGCAGGGGATCAAAGGGAAACAGCCGTTCTTTAAATACACCGTTTTTATAAAGGCCGAATTTGACGCCGTACCTCGCCAATTGCTGGTTGATGCTTGTTTGATGGGCGATAAGCTCTTGCATATCTGGTCACTCCTCCTGTCAAATTCTGTTTGCCTTGCTCCCGGATAACAGGCAAATAAAAAGGCAAAGGAACCGGATGGGCTCCCTTG
>DXWR01000149.1 GCA_019416775.1 Oscillospiraceae bacterium
GCTGTTGACCACAAACGCGGAGGCCAGGACCAGCTGGAACACACAGCAAACGATGATAAACAGGGTGCGTCCCCGCTTGGTTTCAATGAAACCGGAGAGCAGTGCGCAGCAAACACATCCGAGCACCAATCCCACCAAGTCCACAATCGAAAGGGCTACTACCCGGTATTCTTCCGGGCAAAAGCCCAAGCCAAATACGAACAGCATACCCACCAAATGAATCACCGGCAAGGCCAGCAAAGGCAACAGGGCAAAGGCGTAAGAACGGTATTTGGAGCGGAGAAATCCAACAAAAATAATCAGCAAAATCACAGAAATACAAATACACTCAACCACCATAGCGGCGTCCCTCCTGATAAATCATGGCCAACCCATCCAGGGTCAAAGATTTGTCGATTTCGGCAAAGGCGCCGGTCTGCCGGCCGATCATGCCGGACAAGCCGCCGGTAGCCACTGCTTTGGCCTCCACACCCAATTCCCGGCGAATCAGCTTCAGCATATGGATCACCGCCCCACAGTAGCCGTAGACAATGCCGCTTTGGATGCTGGCTACCGTATTATCCCCCACTACCTTGGCCGGAGGTTCAATCTCCACCCGAGGCAGTTTGGAAGTGTTCCCCACCAATGCGTCCAGACTCACCTTAATGCCGGGATAGATGGAACCTCCCAGATAAGCGCCGGACGAATCAATGACGTCGAAGGTAGTGGCGGTGCCGAAATCCACCACGATCAGCGGGGCTCCGTATTTTTTCAGCGCAGCAAAGGCATTCACCAACCGGTCCGCCCCCACCTCGGCGGGATTGCTGTACCGATTTGCAATGGGGATCTCCAGGTTTTCCTGGACCACCAAAGGTTCCTTGCCCAGATATTTCCGGAAGGCGTTTTTCATGGAGTACATCACCTGGGGTACCACACTGGTGACCACCACGTCCTCCACATCCTCCGGACGCAGACCGTGAATGGAAAAGAAGGTGCGGATCTGAAGTCCCACCTCATCGGAGGTGATGTCCCGACGGGTCACCAACCGAAAGCTCTGGCAAAGTTTCCCCTGCTCAAACACTCCAAACTCCATATTGGTATTGCCTACATCCACCACAAACAGCATGGCTTTTTCCTCCGGGTTTCCACTTGTGTTTTGTTTTTGTAAAATAACCTTGTGTTAGTATACCACATCTTGGCAGCAATGAAAAGAGTTTTTTCAAAGAAGAGGGCATTCTTGGAGCAAACCGGCCAAAATTTAGTAAAATTTGGAAAGTATCCCAAAAATAGGCCCGATTAAATTTCTCTCTTGACAAGAACGTTTGTTTTGTGCTACAATGCAGTCAAAGGAACGGATGTTCTATTTCATAAAGAGAGGACGAGAAGAATGAGACAATTATGGTTGGTATTAACCGCTTGCGGTTTGTTTGTATTATTAGGCAGCGCTGGTGCGCTGGAATTGGATCAGATTACCTGGACGCAGCTTTTGATGCAGCTGTTGCTGGGAGGAGGGCTGCTGTACCTAGGACAACGATTGCGGAAAAAACAAAAAGCCAAAGCAAGAACAGCCGCCAAACGGAAAGCTGCCGCAGCCAAAGCCTCCTTTTCCGGGAAAGGTGCTGCGCCGTCCAAGGGAAGTTACCATCAGGCAGCCTAATCGGAAAAAACGGTTGCGGTTTGTTGAAAAATCTGATAGAATGAAGGACAGAATAGCAGCGAAGGAGGCTGTACCATGCCCTGTTCCCATTTGATCGATTTGAACGACCTGCCTGTTTCGGAATGGTCCCACATCATCGACCTTGCCATCAAGATCAAGGAACACCCGGGGGTTTATGCTCACGCCTGTGACGGAAAAATCCTGGCGACCCTGTTTTATGAACCCTCCACCCGAACCCAAATGTCCTTCCAAACCGCCATGCTGCGGCTGGGGGGAAAAATCATTGGGTTTGACAATCCCCAAAACTCCTCGGTGAGCAAAGGGGAAAACCTCACCGACACCATCCGCATTGTCTCCGGCTACGCCGACATTCTGGCCATGCGGCATCCCTTGGAGGGTGCAGCCAAAGCGGCTGCTCTTTACGCCCAATGCCCTGTGATCAACGCAGGGGATGGCGGACACCTTCACCCCACCCAAACCCTCACCGACCTGACCACCCTGCAAAGCGAAAAGGGGCGGCTGGATCATTTAACCATCGGATTGTGCGGGGATTTGAAGTACGGGCGCACCGTCCATTCTTTGATCAAGGCCCTGTCCCAATACCCCGGCAACCGGTTCGTGCTGATTTCTACCAAGAGCCTGCGGCTGCCCCAGTACATCAAGGATTGGATGGACCGCTGCGACTGCTCCTACAAGGAAGTGTTCCGGCTGGAAGACGCCATTCCGGAACTGGATGTGCTGTACATGACCCGCATCCAGCAGGAACGGTTTGACTCCCCGGAAGAGTATGAGAAGCAGAAAAACGTCTATGTGCTGGACACCGCCAAGCTGTTTGACGCCAAGCAGGATCTGGTGATCCTCCATCCCCTGCCTCGGGTGGACGAAATCACCCCGGCGGTGGACCGGGATCCCAGAGCCATGTACTTCAAGCAGGCGGTGTACGGGGTGTATGCCCGGATGGCGCTGATTCTGCTGCTGCTGGAGGGCCGGGAACAGCCTCCGCTGCTCAGCCACCGGCACGGGGACGTCACCTGCCAAAATCCCAAGTGCATCACCAACCACGAACCCTATCTGGAGCACAGCTTCCAGGAGCTGGGAGACATGGCGGTGTGCGAATAC
>DXWR01000015.1 GCA_019416775.1 Oscillospiraceae bacterium
GCCAAGGCCCCTTCTTTGGTGCAGGAAATATTTAAAATTTGAGCACTGCGAAGCACAATCTCGCAGAGCTGCTCCGGGGTATACAGTTCCAAACGCAGCACCACCCCAAACCGGTCTCGAAGCGGTGCAGAAAGCTGTCCTGCCCGGGTAGTGGCGCCCACTAAAGTAAAATGCTTTAGATCCATGCGAATGGACCGGGCTGAGGGGCCTTTGCCGATAATAATGTCGATGGCAAAGTCTTCCATGGCGGGATACAGCACTTCCTCCACCGTCCGGGGCAAACGGTGGATTTCGTCGATGAACAGCACATCCCCGTCATCCAAATTGGTGAGCAGCGCTGCCAAATCTCCCGGCTTTTCAATGGCAGGACCGCTGGTAATCCGCAGGCTTCCTCCCATTTCATTGGCAATGATGCCGGACAGGGTGGTTTTCCCCAGCCCCGGAGGGCCGTGAAGCAGCACGTGATCCAGGGCTTCTCCCCGCTCCTTCGCTGCTTGGATAAAGACGCGGAGATTTTCCTTTGCCTTATCCTGGCCGATGTATTCCGAAAGGGTGCGGGGGCGCAGGGAATATTCCACATCGCTGTCAGCCAGCTCATCGTAAGCCGGATCCACCATCCTTGCCTGCTCCTCGTCCCATTGTGTACTGGAATCGAACATAGTTTGCTCCTTACCTTACAGCTTGGAAAGCTGTTTTAATCCAATGCGAATCATCTCTTCCACCGGCAGACCGGGATCCAGCTTGCGGATCACCCCGGCCGCTTCCGACTGGGAAAAGCCCAGCACCACCAATGCGCTCACCGCTTCCGCCGCATTCTTGTTTCCGGTTTGGATGGGAAGAGCTTCCCCGCCCTCCTGCACTTGAGCGGCTGCCTGGGTGGCGCCGATTTTATCTTTTAACTCCAGCACAATCCGCTGAGCCGTTTTGGGGCCGATGCCGCTGCTTTTGCTCAGAGCCTTTACATCCTCCGACGCCACCAACAGAGCAAATTCCTCCGGGGAACGATCGCTTAAAATGGTCAGCGCCGCCTTGGGGCCTACCCCGCTGATAGAGATCAGCATTAAAAAGCATTCCAATTCGCTTTGCTGGGCAAAGCCGTACAGCTCCAACGCATCCTCCCGAACATTCAGATGGGTGTAGAGAAACCCTTGTTCCCCTTCCCGGCCCAGTTTGGAAGTGGTGTTCAGGGTGGTTTTTACCCCAAAGCCAACTCCCGACACATCCAGCACCACAAAATTCGGCTGTTTGGTGCGGATGGTACCACTTAAAGAATAGATCATGCCGATGTCCTTTCTGCCAACAGAATAAGTCTATTTAATGAACAATCCCGCAGCAATGGGCGTGGGTAATGGCCACCGCCAACGCATCCGCCACATCGTCCGGTTTGGGAGAGGATTTCAAATTCAACAATTTTGTGGTCATGTAGATCACCTGGTGTTTTTCCGCATTGCCATATCCCACCACTGCCTGTTTGATCTGCACTGGGGAATACTCAAAGATGGGAATATTCCGCTGGGCCGCTCCCAGCAAAATCAGTCCCCTGGCCTGCGCTACATCGATGCCGGTGGTGACGTTGTTGCCAAAGTACAGCTTTTCGATGGATACCGCTTCCGGATGAAACCGATCTAGCAAGGTGGTATAGTCCTCATAGATGGTTTGCAGCCGTTTAGGAAAAAGCTGATCCGGTGTGGTGGTGATGGCGCCGTATTCCAAGGTAGCAAACCGGCCCCGGTTGTAATCTACAATCCCTACCCCCACTATGGCGTAGCCAGGGTCAATGCCCATAATCCGCACAGCGTTTCTCCCCTTTTTGCAGAATAACCCATAATGATATGATTATAGCACAGAACTCCATTCAGGGCAAATTCTTTTCCCGATTTCTCCCGAAAAAGCAAAGAAGCCCTTCCCCACGCACGGTGAGGAAGGGGGAAAGTAAAAGTTTTCGGCTGCTGAGACAAAACCATCTTACGCGCATTTTTCTTTTTGCTGTTTTCCAAAGGAATAGGGGTGCTTTTGCATTTCCCGATTCATGGCCTCTTCCACCTGCTTTTGAAGCAGGCGAGCAGATTTTTGAGGAGTATCCGCTTTTGGCGGATTGATGGGATCCAAAATAGTCAGGTCCATGCAGGGCTTTTTCTTAAACAGACGGTACAGTGCTTTGGGTTCCCGGTAGGTCACCACCATAGGCAGCATGGGAACATTGGCTTCCACCGCCATTTTAAAAGCGCCGCGCTGCATTTTCCGAGTGCCCAAATTATAGTACGGCCGCAGCACCCGTTCTGGATAAATCTGCACGGCAGCGCCGTTTTTCAGCGCCGTTTCCAACTGAGAAAACAGTTCTTTGGTGCGGTGGGGATGATTGGACTGAGGCACTGCACCCAGCACACGGATGATCTGCTTCACCACTGGGATGCGGAAGTTTTCTTCCAGAGTCATAAAATACATCCGCTTGCGCCACAAAGCCAACGCAATCATAGTGCAGTCCATATAGTGGACATGGTTGCACACTCCCACTACGCCGGTGTGTTTCAACGCCCGATACCGCTTCATCCCGTGAATATGCAGGCCAAAAACCAAAGTGTCCAAAATCCGCAGGATGCCCAATGCAGGGTATAAGGCTAAATAATGGAAAAAGGTTTTCCAGAAACCGGTTTGCAGGTAATCGTAGCCCAGCTGGGTGTTAAATTCCAGCGGACGCCACATTTCCACCGCCTCACTGCCGGCTTCGGCGCTGATTTCTCCCATCGAAACCTGCTCATTTTCCATGGTTCTCGTTCACCGCCTGTTCAAACATCGCTTCTGCCTGCCGGACACAATCCTCCAAAGCGTATTGTTTGCCCAGCTCGGCATAACGCAGTTCCATTTGTTCCCGCTCAACGGGGTGTTCTATCCACCAGTCTATTTTCTCCGCCAGATCTTTGCTATTGTCTGCCTCAAACAAACTGCGCTCATCCAAAGCAAACTGGGGTGTAGCAGAATTGCAGCTATTGGCGATCACCGGCACCAATCCGCTGGCGAACGCCTCCATACAGGACATGGCTTCGATTTCCACATCTGCCGCATGAACATACAGATCGCAGTATCCCAACAACTGAATCAGTTCCGGCTTGTTGAAAAACTGAATGATAACGGAGTTTTCCAACAGCTTATCCGCCAGCTTTTGCAGTTTCTTTTTCCGAGGTCCCTTCCCCGCCAAAATCAACTGGATTTGATCTGCATGACGACTCATAGCTACGGCACGAATCAGCACATCCGGACGTTTTTCAATGCTAAGCCGGCCGGTTTGCAGGATGACGAATTTATCCCGCAATTCTTTTGGCTTATGGCGTTTAAAATAATGGAAGTCCGGGTCAATGCCGTTGGAAATCACATGAAGCTGCTCGGTATACCCGGTGCGCAGCAGCTGATTGGCAATAAACCGGCTGGGACAATGGATGTGGGTGCAGTAACGGTAGATATACCGGTGAAAGAAATGGTACAGCAGATCGTTGATCCAGTTGACCTTTCCCAGATACACCGAAGAGGTGATATTCTGGGGCTGGACGTGAAATGCTGCGGTAAAGGGTTTGTGTTTTTTCTGAGCGATACGAATGGTTTTGTGGGATAAAAAGAATGGAGACAAAATATGGATCAGATCCGCCCACTCCACCGCCGCTTCCACCACTTTCCGGGTGCGCTTTGCAAACACCATTCCTTGCGAGGTAATGAGGCGATTAAAAATCGGGACATAATATTTATCCAACAGATAGGCAGTATCTTGATTCTCCACCATATCCGGAGTACCGTAACTCATAATCCGCACTTCGTGTCCATGCTGTCTTAGCACACCGGCAAATCGCCGGGCCGAAATGGTCATGCCATTGTTGGCAGCATAATACTGATCGGATACCAATAAAATCTTCATACTTGCTTCCTTTAATCTTTGGCGGAAATCCGCCCTCCCTTTTTTCCGACGGATGTCAAAGGCATAATAAGGATTATAGCACAGGTGTCAAGACTTTTCAATCAAATCCCGTCGCTTTCCTGGGTTTTTTGAGAAGAAGGGGAAAAAACGGAAATATGACGGCGAAAAAACGTTTCTCCCGCCATATCAAAATATAATTTTGTCATTTCCCGATACACCTTTTCCCCGTTAAAATCGCCGGCAGCAATGATGCGGTAATGATCTTGGAGCACCTGGGCATTAACGCCGGAAAGGAAGAAGTCATTGCGCTGATAAAACCCGATCCGGCGGTTGCGGATGGAGCGATCCCCTTCCTCGAAAGCAAAATCAGGATCCTCCACCTCTGCCAACAACATAGGGGCTTTTTGAAAAGCCCATTGTTTGAGCAGTTCCAGTACCTGTCCTCCGATGCCGCCGCCCCGCAGGGCGGGAGAAACAGCAAAATAGTCCAGCAGCACTGCCCCAGGGCCGGTTTGGATCAAAAGAGCGTAGGCTAAAAGGGTTTCTGGGGATTCCTCTTGATAAAACCCCAAAAAGGTGTACCAACCCTTGTCTTCCAGCTGCTCCAGCATGGAGACGGATTTTAGTTCACTGGCGGGAAAATCCCGCACCATAGCGGTTTGATAAAGCTGATGCCACTGAGGGCGGCTCAGCGGTTTAACGATCATTGTACAAAACTCCCTTTTCCAAAATGTCAAAATCTGTTATACTATATTATACGAAAACACCGGTGGAAAGGCAAACCTTTCCCATCCGAAATTCAGAAAGAAGGCGCAGCCATGAGTCAGGAACGGATTCGCAAACACATCTTCTTTTATGGGGACGTACAGGGGGTGGGGTTTCGTTACCACGCCAAATACGGCGCCCAGGGATTGGGTCTCACCGGCTGGGTGAAAAACTGTTATGACGGCTCGGTGGAAATGGAGGTGCAGGGCTGGGAAGCAGACATCGACAAACTCCTTCAGCTGCTCCACCAGGACCGGTACATCCGCATCCAGCGCATTGAGGCAAAGTCCCTCCCTCTCCAGGAAGAGGAACGGGGATTTCACATTCGAGGATACTAAACCAAGCAACTCCCGCCTGCCACAGCGGGAGCTTTGCTTTTGTTTAATCCGATTCCGGGACCTCAGTCATGCCAAGATACTTTTTCAGATATTTTCCGGTATAGGATTCCGGACAGAGGGCCACTTCCTCCGGTGTGCCGGCGGTGACCAAAGTACCGCCCCGGTCTCCTCCTTCCGGACCCAGGTCAATGATATGGTCGGCTACCTTGATGACATCCAGAATGTGTTCGATAATTAAGACGGTGTTTCCCGCATCCACCAAACGCTGCAGCATCTCGATGAGCTTGTGCACGTCGGCGATGTGCAAGCCGGTGGTGGGTTCGTCCAGAATATACAGCGTCTTGCCGGTGCTGAGTTTACTCAGTTCGGTAGCCAGCTTCACCCGCTGGGCTTCTCCGCCGGAAAGGGTGGTGGCGGCCTGCCCCATCTTCACATACCCCAACCCCACATCGCAGATGGTTTGGAGCTTGCGCTGAATCTTAGGCACCGTTTCAAAAAACTTGCAAGCCTCTTCAATGGTCATGTCCAGCACATCGGCGATGGATTTTCCCTTGTACAGCACCTCCAAGGTTTCCCGGTTATACCGTTTGCCGCCGCAGACCTTGCAGGGAACGTAAATATCCGGCAGGAAGTGCATCTCAATTTTGATGATGCCGTCTCCCTGGCAGGCTTCGCACCGGCCGCCCTTTACATTAAAGGAAAACCGGCCCGGACCATACCCCCGCATTTTGGCAAAATTGGTCATGGCAAAGAGGTTTCGGATATCGGTGAATACACCGGTGTAGGTAGCGGGGTTGGAACGAGGGGTCCGGCCGATGGGAGACTGATCGATGTTGATGATTTTATCAATCAATTCCAGCCCTTGGATCTTCTTCACCTTGCCGGGCTTGTCCTTGGCTTTGTAAAACTGCCGGGCGATATTTTTAAAAATAACCTCATTCACCAAGCTGGACTTGCCGGAGCCGGATACCCCGGTGACCACCGTCAAGGTGCCTAAAGGGATGGAAACGTTGAGGTTCTTCAGGTTATGCTCCGCTGCCCCCACAATTTTTAAGAATCCCCTATTGGGCTTCCTTCTGGTTTGGGGCACCGGGATCTTCTTCTTTCCGGAAAGGTATTGACCGGTGATGGAGTTGGGGCAGGCAATGATGTCTTCCACACTGCCCTGAGCCACAATCTCCCCTCCGTGGGAGCCGGCGCCGGGACCCACGTCCACAATATAATCCGCTGCCCGCATGGTATCTTCGTCGTGCTCCACCACAATCAACGTGTTGCCCATGTCCCGCAGGCGCTTGAGGGTATCCAGCAATTTGTCGTTGTCCCGCTGGTGCAGGCCGATGCTGGGTTCATCCAAAATATACAGCACCCCGGTGAGGGAGGAGCCGATCTGGGTGGCCAAGCGGATCCGCTGGCTTTCCCCGCCGGACAGCGTCCCTGCACTGCGGGAAAGGGTCAGATACTCCAATCCCACATTTTTTAAAAAGCTGAGCCGGCTGTTGATCTCTTTGAGCACCTGGTGGGCGATGATCTGTTGCTGTTCATCCAACTCCAGATTCCCCAGGAAATCCAGCGCCTGGGTGACACTGAGATCGCACAGCTCCATAATGTTCTTGCCGCCTACGGTAATGGCCAAGATTTCCGGTCGAAGCCGCCGTCCATGGCAGTCCGGGCACTTCACCGAGCTCATGCAGAGGGTGATTTCCTCCCGGACCCAGTTGGATTGGGTGTCCCGAAACCGTCGTTCCAAATTGGGAATCACACCCTCGAAAACCTGGCGGTAAGTGCCGGAACCGAAATCGTTGCTTTTGGTAAAGGTAATGGCCTCGTCTCCGGAACCGTACAGGATCACATTCTGCACCGATTCCGGCAGTTCCTCAAAGGGAGTGTCCAAAGAAAAGCCGTAGTGCTGGGCCAATCCTTCGTAGTACATCTGGGCCATGCCGAAGCCAAAGTACCAGCCGCTGGCTTTTACCGCATTCTCCCGGATAGACAGGGAGCGGTCCGGCACCACCAAATCCGGGTCCACCTTCATAAAGGTACCCAGCCCGGTGCAGGTGGGGCAAGCTCCGGCGGGATTGTTGAAGGAAAACAGATTGGGTTCCGGTTTCGGCATGGAAATGTTGTGCTCCGGACAAGCATAATTCAGGCTGTACAGCCGTTCCTCCTGCCCCATAATATCCACCAGCACCACCCCGCCGGTAAGGTTGGTGGCAGTTTCCAAGCTGTCGTACAAACGGGACTGGATTTCCGGCTTCACCACAATCCGGTCCACGATAATCTCTACGTTGTGCTTTTTATTCTTTTCCGGGAGGAAATTCTCGCTCAAATCGTAAACAGAGCCGTCAATCCGCACCCGAACGTAGCCGCTGCGCCGGGCGGAATCCAGCACCTTCTCATGGGTGCCTTTCCTTTCCCGCACCACCGGCGCCATAATTTGAAGCTTGGTCTTTTCCGGCAGCGCCATCAACTGATCCACAATCTGGTCAATGGTTTGACGGGTGATCTCCCGGCCGCACACCGGGCAATGAGGGGTACCCACCCGAGCATAGAGCAGCCGGAGATAGTCGTAGATTTCGGTGACGGTGCCTACGGTGGAGCGGGGGTTTTTGGAGGTGGTCTTCTGGTCGATGGAGATGGCCGGGCTGAGCCCTTCGATGGACTCCACATTGGGCTTCTCCATCTGCCCCAAAAACTGCCTGGCGTAGGAGGAGACACTTTCCATATACCGGCGCTGGCCGTCGGCGTAGATGGTGTCAAAGGCCAAACTGGATTTTCCGGAACCGGAAAGGCCGGTAAAGACGATAAACTTGTCTCTGGGGATGGTTAAATCCACATTTTTTAAATTGTGCTCTTTGGCTCCTTTAATGATAATTGAATCCATACCCATGGGGTGTGTTCCTCCCTTTAGCTGGGACGTTTGCCGGTGATTTCGGCGATTTTGTCCCGAATCTGTGCCGCATACTCAAATTCCAGCATACGGGCGGCGTTTTTCATCTCTTCGGTGAGCCGCTTCACCTCTGCCTTGGCTTCCTCCGGGGTCATCTTCTTGCCGGACCGCTTCTTGGAAGAAGGCTCTTTCTTGGAAATTTCGATCACATCCCGAACCTCTTTTTGGATGGTCTTGGGGACGATGCCGTGTTCTTCATTATATTTCATCTGGATTTCCCGGCGGCGCTGGGTCTCCCGAATGGCATTTTCCATCGAAGGAGTGACGCTGTCGGCGTAAAGGATAACCTCCCCTTCCGCGTTTCGAGCCGCCCGTCCAATGGTCTGGATCAAGCTGGTTTCACTGCGCAAAAAGCCTTCCTTATCGGCGTCCAAAATGCAAACCAAACTGACTTCGGGAATGTCCAATCCTTCCCGCAATAGGTTGATCCCCACCAGCACGTCAAATTCGCCTAACCGCAGATCCCGGATCAGCTCCATTCGCTCGATGGTGTCCACATCGTGATGGAGATAGCGCACCCGGATCCCCATCTGCTCCAGATAAGAGGTAAGGTCCTCTGCCATCTTTTTGGTGAGGGTGGTAATCAATACCCTCTGGCCTTTTTGGGTGCGCTGGTTGATTTGCAGCACAATATCGTCGATCTGCCCTTCCACCGGCTTCACGATCACCTGAGGATCCAGCAGACCGGTAGGCCGGATCACCTGCTCCACCACCTGAGCGGAGTGTTCCCGCTCAAATTCCCCGGGGGTAGCGGAAACGTACAGCACTTTATCCAGCTTTTCATAAAATTCATCGAAGTTCAAGGGACGATTGTCCAAGGCGCTGGGCAGCCGGAAGCCATACTCCACCAGAGTGGTTTTTCGGGCCCGATCCCCATGGTACATTCCCCGAACCTGGGGAATGGTAACGTGGCTTTCATCCACAATCAGCAGAAAGTCGTCGGGAAAGTGGTCGAATAAAGTGTATGGCTTGCTGCCCAAGGGACGTCCTGCCAGAACGCCGGAATAGTTTTCAATGCCTTTGCAGAAACCGATTTCTTCCAGCAGTTCCAGATCATACCTGGTGCGTTGTTCCAGCCGCTGAGCTTCCAACAGTTTTCCCTGAGACTGGAACCAAGCCACCCGTTCCTTTAATTCTTCTTCCAGCCGCTGAATGCCGGCCATCAACCGGTCCCGGGGGACAATATAGTGA
>DXWR01000150.1 GCA_019416775.1 Oscillospiraceae bacterium
ATTTAACACTCCCATCAAAACACTGACTTTTGTTTTTTTCATGGAAACGCCTCGCTTTCATGCATTCGCTCATCTGCTGTTTTCAGTGTACCATATTTTTAAGTAAGATGCAAACAAAAAACCCGAACAACCGAGAACAGCTGTTCGAGTTTGGGCACTATTTTAACTTAAAGTTTGCTTTCCTGACTGCTCTCTTCTTGATTGCGGTACATCAAAAAGTGCAGGCTCATGAGACTGTCGGAAAGGTGGACGTTTTCCACAATGACATCGGGATAGTCCAGGGCGATGTCGTAATGGCTGAAATTCCAAAATCCACGAATGCCATATTGCGTCAACTGCTTGCACAATCCGGCAGCAGAAGATTTGGGCACACAAAGCACTGCAACCTCCGGCTGATATTTTCGACAAAACCCTTCCAATGCCTGGTCGTTTTGAATGGTCAAGCCATCCACCACCTTGCCCTGCAATGCGGGATTGTTGTCGAATAGTCCGATCAGCTTATAGCCGAACCGTCCGTCGGTGATGTAGGAGGACACCAAAGTACCCAATCGTCCCATGCCAATGAGAATGGCGGACATCTGTTTTTCCAGCCCTAAAATCTGCCACAGCCCATCCAAAAGGGTGTCTACGTTGTAGCCGTATCCCTGCTGGCCGAATCCGCCGAAGCAGTTGAAGTCTTGGCGGATCTGGCTTGCGGTCAATCCCATCATCGCTGCTAACTCACGGGAGGAGGTGCGGCTTTTGCCGTTGCGCTTCATTTCACCCAACAGCCGGTAGTACCGGGGGAGACGGTGGATGACTGCGGAGGAGATGCTGTTGGAACGGACTGCGTCTTTTTCGTCCATGGAGTGAAACCGACCTTTCCGGCGTGAGGGAAACGCCTAACTTTGTTAAAATTATAACATTGCTTTCAGGCGGTTGTCAATCTCTTTCAGGAAAGTTTCGCTGTCCACCTTTTTCTTGTTTTCCAGCTTGGAAAGCAGGTACAAATCGCCGGTCATCACGCCGTCTTCGATGGTCTGGATGGTGGCTTTTTCCAGTTTGTCTGCAAAGGCCATCAGTTCCGGCAATTGGTCCAGCTCGCCCCGCTTGCGCAATGCACCGGTCCAGGCAAAGAGGGTAGCCACGCTGTTGGTGGAGGTGGATTCACCCTTCAGGTACTTGTAGTAGTGGCGCTGCACGGTGCCGTGAGCGGCTTCGTATTCGTAGATGCCGTCGGGGCTGACCAATACGCTGGTCATCATAGCCAAAGAGCCGTAGGCAGTGGCCACCATGTCGCTCATAACGTCGCCATCGTAGTTTTTGCAGGCCCAGATATAGCCGCCATCGCTGCGGATCACACGGGCCACAGCGTCGTCGATCAGGGTGTAGAAGTATTCGATGCCGGCAGCTTCAAATTTTTCTTTGTACTCGTTGTCGTAGATTTCCTGGAAAATATCTTTGAACCGATGATCGTATTTCTTGGAAATGGTGTCCTTGGTGGCAAACCACAGATCCTTTTTGCTGTCCAGCGCAAAGTTGAAGCAGGCACGGGCGAAGGAGCCGATGCTCTTATCCAGATTGTGGAGGCCCTGGATGATGCCATCGCCATCGAAATCATGGATCAAGCTGCGGGTTTCATTGCCGTCTTTGTCGGTAACGACCAATTCTGCCTTGCTGCCGGCCTTCACCACCATCTCGGTGTTTTTATACACGTCGCCGTACGCATGACGGGCAATGGTGATGGGCTTGGTCCAGGTGGGGATGTAGGGGGTGATCCCCTTCACGATAATGGGGGTGCGGAACACAGTGCCGTCCAAAATGGCACGGATGGTGCCGTTGGGGGATTTCCACATCTCTTTGAGATGGTACTCGTCCATCCGGGCAGCGTTGGGGGTGATGGTGGCACACTTGACTGCCACACCGTACTTTTTGGTGGCTTCCGCAGAATCAAAGGTTACCTGGTCGTTGGTTTCGTTGCGGTGTTCCAGGCCCAGGTCGTAGTACTCGGTTTTCAGGTCCACATAGGGGCAGATGAGAATGTCCTTGATCATTTTCCAAAGGACACGGGTCATTTCGTCTCCGTCCATCTCCACCAGGGGAGTTTTCATCTGAATTTTGGCCATGAATTGAGCTCCTTTCCGTTCTTGTCTTGTATTTTACTTGGCGCTCTGCTGCTTGGTGTAGTTGAGCAAACCGCCTGCCAGCAGGATGTCCTTGGCGCGGCCGGACAGGTCGTACTTCACCGGAATCAGGAAATCCTTGGTGACGTTTTTCACCACCAGCTCTTTGCCTTCCTTGATGATTTCCCGGACATCAGCCAACTCCAGGGTATCGCCCTGGTCGATCTTGTCGTAGTCGCTTTCATACACAAAGGTCAGGGGCAGGATACCGGCGTTGATCAGGTTGGCCCGGTGGATTCGGGCAAAGCTCTTGGTGAGCACGGCTTTTACACCCAGGTACAGCGGAACCAGCGCGGCGTGTTCCCGAGAGGAACCCTGTCCGTAGTTGCTGCCGCCCACCACGATGGACTGACCGGCTTCCAAAGCCCGTTCCGGGAAGGAGGGGTCGCAGACACCGAAGCAGAACTTGCTCAGATAGGGAATGTTGGAGCGGTAGGGCAGAATCTTGGCGCCGGCCGGCATGATGTGGTCGGTGGTGATGTTGTCCCCCACCTTCAGCACAGCGTCGGCCTTGATGGATTCTGCCAAGGGAGCGGTGGTGGGGAAGGGCTTGATGTTGGGACCCCGGAGGATCTCCACCTTGTCCATTTCTTCCACAGGAGCGGGCGCTTCCACCATGTTGTCGTTGATGAGGAAGTGCTCCGGCATCACAAAGTCAGGCATCTCGCCCAGATATTCGGTGGGATCGGTAAAGACGCCGGTAAGGGCGCTGACCGCAGCGGTTTCCGGGCTGACCAGATAAACCTGAGCGTCGGCGGTGCCGCTGCGTCCCTCAAAGTTCCGGTTGAAGGTCCGCAGGGAGATGCCGCCGCTGTTGGGAGACTGTCCCATGCCGATGCAGGGACCGCAGGCACATTCCAAAATCCGGGCGCCGGCGGCAATCAGGTCGGCCAAGGCACCGTTTTGGGCCAGCATGGTAAACACCTGCTTGGAACCGGGGGCGATGGCCAGGCTTACGTCGGGATGGCAGGTTTTGCCCTTGAGGATGTAGGCCACCTTCATCAAATCCAGATAGGAGGAGTTGGTGCAGGAGCCGATGCAGACCTGGTCGATCTTTTTGCCGGCCAGTTCGGAGATGGGCTTTACGTTGTCCGGGCTGTGGGGGCAGGCCGCCGCAGGAGCCAGGCTGGACAGATCAATGGTGATCTCCTTGTCGTAAACGGCGTCTTCATCGGCCTTGATTTCGGTCCAGTCTTCTTCCCGTCCCTGGGCCTTCAGGAAGGCCAAAGTCACTTCGTCGGAGGGGAAGATGGAGGTGGTGGCGCCCAGTTCGGCGCCCATGTTGGTGATGGTAGCCCGTTCCGGCACGGTCAGGGTCTTCACCCCTTCGCCGGCGTATTCAATGACTCGGCCTACGCCGCCCTTGACGGACAGCACACGCAGCACTTCCAAAATCACGTCCTTAGCAGAAACCCAGGGTTTCAGCTTGCCTTTCAGCTCCACCTTCACCACTTCGGGGCAGGTGATATAGTATGCGCCGCCGCCCATGGCTACGGCTACGTCTAGTCCGCCGGCGCCGCAGGCGAACATACCGATGCCGCCGCCGGTGGGGGTGTGGCTGTCGGAACCAATCAGGGTCTTGCCGGGAATGCCGAACCGTTCCAGGTGCACCTGATGGCAGATGCCGTTGCCCGGACGAGAGAACCAGATGCCGTGCTTCTTGGCCACAGAACCAATAAACCGGTGGTCGTCGGCATTTTCAAAGCCGGACTGCAGGGTGTTGTGGTCGATGTAAGCGACGCTGCGCTCGGTTTTGACCCGAGGCACGCCCATCGCTTCAAATTCCAGGTAGGCCATGGTGCCGGTAGCGTCTTGGGTGAGGGTCTGGTCGATCTTAATGCCGATTTCCTGTCCCTTTACCATTTCGCCGTCCACCAGATGGGCGCTGAGGATTTTTTCTGCAATTGTCATACCCATAAGTAAACGTCCCCTTTCCTATATCGCCGGAGGTGTGGGTGTTCCACCTCCACGTGGGTGTTCCTCAAGGAATCGAGAAACAATATTTCAATGATATATTTTACCG
>DXWR01000151.1 GCA_019416775.1 Oscillospiraceae bacterium
ATAATAAAATCATCCGCGCAGTCCCCGGCAGCGGGGCTGCGTTTTTTTACCCAAATGCCAGTCAAGGAGGAAAGGCAGATGAAGCAAACCAACATCCACCCCTTTAAGGGAACGCCCGCCCAGGCCAGAAAACTGCAGGCAGCCATCCAGCAGCACAAAGATATGCCGGGCGCCCTGCTTCCGGTGTTGCAGGAAGCCCAGGGAATCTACGGCTATCTCCCCATTGAGGTGCAGACCATGGTGGCGGAGGGATTGGATATTTCCCTCAGCGAAGTGTACGGTGTAGCCACCTTTTATTCCCAATTCAGCTTAACCCCTAAGGGAGAGCATCAAATCAGCGTGTGTTTGGGCACTGCCTGCTATGTGAAGGGAGCAGACAAAGTGTTAGCGGAGCTGGAAAAGCAGCTGGGCATCAAGAGCGGGGAATGTACCGAAGACGGCCTGTTCTCCTTAGATTCCTGCCGTTGTGTGGGTGCCTGCGGATTGGCGCCGGTGATGATGGTGGACGATGAAGTGTACGGCAAAATGACCCCGGATAAGGTGGATGCCGTGTTGGAATCTTATCGGAAAAAAGGGGGTAAAAAGGCATGACGCTGGAAGAACTCAATAAGATCCGCCAAGCCAAACGGGAACTGGTCGCCGTGCGGAAGGTGGTCAAGGAACAGGGGGAAAAGCTGGCGGCAAAAACCGGTTACCGCAAACAGGTTTTGGTCTGCGGCGGCACCGGATGCACCTCTTCCGGCAGCAAGAAGGTGCTGGAAGCCCTCCATCAAGCCCTCAAGGAAGAAAAACTGGAAAACGAAATCCTGGTGGTCCGCACCGGCTGCTTCGGCTTATGTGCCTTGGGCCCCATTATGATCGTCTATCCTGAAGGTGTGTTTTACTCTCAGGCCACCCCCGAGGGTGTGAAGCGGATTGTCAAGGAGCACCTGAAGGAAGGCCATGTGGTCAAGGATCTGCTGTATCAAGAAACGGTTCACGACGACGGCTCCATTATCTCTTTGAACCAGACCAACTTCTATAAAAAGCAGCTTCGGGTGGCACTGCGCAACTGCGGCGTCATCGACCCGGAACAGGTGGAAGAATACATTGCGGTGGACGGCTATCAGGCTTTGGCCAAGGTACTGACCAGTATGTCCCCGGAAGACGTGCTGGATGAAATCAGCAAGTCCGGGCTGCGGGGCCGGGGCGGCGGCGGATTCCCCACCGGCAAAAAGTGGAGCTTTGCCAAGGCCAGCCCGGGAGACGTAAAGTATGTCTGCTGCAACGCCGACGAAGGGGACCCCGGCGCCTTTATGGACCGGTCCATTTTGGAAGGCGATCCCCACTGCGTCATTGAGGCGATGACCATCGCGGGCTACACCATCGGCGCCCACCATGGCTTTGTTTACATCCGGGCGGAATATCCGGTGGCGGTACAGCGGTTGGAAATCGCCATTGAACAGGCCCGGCAGTACGGCTTCTTGGGAGAAAACATCCTGGGCAGCGGCTTTGATTTTGACATTGAGATCCGCTTGGGAGCCGGCGCTTTTGTCTGCGGCGAAGAAACGGCTTTGATGACCTCCATCGAAGGAAACCGGGGCGAACCCCGTCCCCGTCCCCCTTATCCGGCGGTGAAGGGGCTGTTCGGCAAGCCCACCGTGCTCAACAACGTGGAAACCTACGCCAACATTCCCCGAATCATCCTCAAAGGCAGCGATTGGTTTGCCTCCATGGGTACCGCTACCAGCAAGGGCACCAAGGTGTTTGCCCTGGGCGGCAAGATCACCAACGTGGGCCTGGTGGAAGTTCCCATGGGCACCACCCTTCGGGAGATTGTGGAGGAAATCGGCGGCGGCATCCCCAACGGCAAAAAATTTAAGGCGGCGCAAACCGGTGGTCCTTCCGGCGGCTGCATCCCTGCCCTCCACGCCGACACCCCCATCGATTACGACAACCTGATTGCTCTGGGTTCCATGATGGGTTCCGGCGGCTTGATTATCCTGGATGAGGACACCTGTATGGTGGACATCGCCAAATTCTATCTGGAATTTACGGTGGATGAAAGCTGCGGCAAATGTACTCCCTGCCGGGTAGGCACCCAGCGGCTGCTGCGGTTCTTGGAAAAGATCACCTCCGGCAAAGGCGAGATGGAAGATTTGGATAAAATCCAGGAACTGGCCCGTCACATGAAGACCTCTTCCTTGTGCGCCTTGGGCCAGAGCGCGCCCAACCCGGTGCTCTCCACCATGAATTACTTCAAGGACGAATACATCGCCCATATTAAGGATAAAACCTGTCCTGCCAAGGTGTGCAACGCGCTGAAGCAGTACCTGATCATCCCCGCCAAGTGCAAGGGCTGCACCCTCTGCGCTCACAACTGCCCGGTGGGAGCCATCCATGGTACGGTGAAGAAGCCGCACGTCATCGACCAGGACAAATGTATCAAATGCGGCCTCTGCCTGAAGAACTGCAAGTTCGGGGCTGTGTATACCAAGTAAGGAGGGAGAATTTAGATGGAAACTGTAAACCTGAAAATCAACGGCATTCCTGTGACCGTTCCCAAAGGCTATACCGTTCTTCAGGCCGCCAAAGCAGCGAAGATCGAGATCCCCTCTCTCTGCTACCTGAAGGATGTCAACAAGATCGGCGCCTGCCGTGTCTGCGTGGTGGAAATCAAGGGACATCGCGGCCTGGTGGCCAGCTGTGTCTATCCGGCGGAAGAGGGAATGGAGGTCTTTACCAACACCCCCGCTGTCCGGGCTTCCCGGAAAACCACCATCGAACTGATTCTGTCCACCCACCACAAAAAGTGCCTGTCCTGCGTGCGGGGCAACCACTGCGAGCTGCAAAAGCTCTCCTTTGACTACGGCGTGGACGAGGACCGTTTTATGGCGGAGGAACCGGTATATGAAATCGACGACCAGTCCCCCTATATCGTCCGGGACAACAACAAGTGCATCCAATGTATGCGCTGTGTGGCCGCCTGTAAAAACGTCCAGGGCATCTCGGTGATCGGTCCCATCCAACGCGGCTTTAAGGTCCATGTGGGCTGCGCCTTTGAAAAACCCTTGGGAGAATCTCCCTGCGTGGGTTGCGGACAATGTATCGTCAGCTGCCCGGTAGGGGCGTTGAGCGAAAAGAGCCAGATCGACGAGGTGTGGGACGCCATCTCCGATCCGGATAAGTTTGTGGTGTTCTTCACCGCTCCTTCCATTCGCGCCACCTTGGGGGAAAGCTTTAACCTGCCTATCGGCACCAATGTGGAAGGCCAGATGGTGGCCGCCATCCGCCGGCTGGGGGTGGATAAAGTCTTTAACATGGACTTCACCGCCGACCTGACCATTATGGAAGAAGCCACCGAGCTGATTACCCGAATTCAAAACCAAATGACTCTGCCCATGTTCACCTCCTGCTGTCCCGGCTGGGTGAAATACGTGGAACACTACCATCCGGAATTGATTCCCAATCTCTCTACCTGCAAATCTCCCCAGGCGATGTTTGGGGCGGTGCTGAAGAGCTATTACGCCCAGAAATACAACATTGACCCGGAAAAGATGTTTGTGGTCAGCGTCATTCCCTGTACCGCCAAAAAATTTGAGGCCACCCGGCCCCAGCTGCGGACCTTTGAGTTCGACGACGTGGACGTTTCCCTGACCACCCGGGAATTGGCCAAGATGATTAAGGGTGCCGGCATGGTGCTCTACGATCTGGATCCGGAAGAATTCGATAAACCCTTCGACAAAGCCAGCGGCGGCGGCGCTATCTTCGGGGCCACCGGCGGCGTGTTGGAAGCGGCCCTTCGGACGGCAGCCCATATGCTGGACGGCAAGAGCAAAAAGGTGGAGTTCAAGGAAGTCCGCGGTCCAGCCCAGCTTCGGGAGGCTACCTACGAGATTGCCGGGGTGAAACTCAAGGTTGCCGTAACCTCCGGCTTGGCCAACGCCAAAGCGTTGATTCACCAGATTCAAACCGGGGAAGCAGACTACCAGTTTGTAGAGATCATGGCCTGTCCCGGCGGCTGCATTAACGGCGGCGGACAGCCGGTGCAGAGCGACAGCGTCCGCAACTATGTGGACCTGAAGGCTCTCCGTTCCAAAGCGCTGTACGATTCCGATAAGGCAAACAATATTCGCCGCAGCTTTGAAACGCCGATGATTAAGACGGTCTACGACGAATACTTCGACGCCCCCGGTAAGCCCAGAGCCCATAAAATTCTCCATACTCACTATGTGAAGCGGAGCAAATATTGAGTTTTTCCTCCTGTTGGGGTTTCCCGGCAGGAGGAATTCCGTCTATTGGAAAAACCGAAAGGAAATGAAACATGGATTCCTATGAATTTTATCAACTGATGACTTCGGGCCGGCTATTCTGTTATAACGATCCGTCCATTGCCCAAGAACAGTTAAAGCGTTTGGATATGGTTTTTGCCTATAATCAGCTCAAACCCAGTCAGCAGCAGCAAAAGCAGGAGATGCTGAAAGCCATGTTTGCGGAAATTGGGGAGGACTGTTATCTGGAAACGCCGTTTTATTCTGAATGGGCGGGGAAGTTTTGCCGGTTTGGGAAAGGAATTTACGCCAATTTTAACTTAATGCTGGTGGACGATGGGGAAATTACCGTGGGGGATTACACCATGTTCGGCCCCAATGTGACCCTCTGCACTGCCACGCACCCCATTTCCCCGAAATGGAGACAGCGCCATGCCCAGTTTAATCCCGCCATCCATATTGGCAAAAATGTTTGGATTGGGGCAGGCTGCATTGTGTTTCCCGGCGTGACCATTGGGGACAACACTGTCATCGGTGCGGGGAGTTTAGTGACCAAAGATATTCCCGCCAACGTGGTGGCGTATGGTTCTCCCTGTAAAGTGGTGCGCCCCATCACCGAAGAGGATGACAAGTTTTACCGCCCCGGTTGTCTCATAGACTTGGAAAAGGGTTCAGCATTGGAAACCGACGCTTGTATGTGGGAGGAATCGCCTCGTCGTTAAAATAAAGATTTTCGATTTTATAAACAGTTTTCAACAAGGAATCTGTTCTGACTATACGCGAAACCGTCCAATGTTAACTTTGGTTGACAATCTTCCAGTGAAAATTGGTAGCCTTTTTATTTGGATTTTGGTATGATAAGCCCTGGGATAATGCTCATGTACGGTAAAGAAGCAAGCAACCGAAAACAATAGATAGACCGCCAGCACTACACTATTCCGAACCAAAGA